>JAFGOB010000004.1 GCA_016926695.1 Dehalococcoidales bacterium
GACTCAGTTTTCATCCTTTAGGGTGACACCGGCAAGTGTCATGGGCGATTGCTTAGACAGCCTCTCGGTATAAAAATAATAATAGCGGGGGGCAATGGTTATGCTTCTGACAGTCCTGGATGTCCTTCTGGCAGGATTGCTTTTAGGGGGGATATATGCCCTGATTTCGATGGGTTTAAGCCTGCAATACGGGGTCGCTAGAGTTTTCAATGTGGCACACGGGGAATTCATCATGATAGGTGCCATGATCACCTGGACGCTTTATACCTTTCTTCACTTGAATCCCCTGATATCTGCTGTGATTTGCGGTCCCTGTATTTTCGTGATCGGTTTCTTTCTGCACCGGACGCTGTTCAAAGAACTAAAGAACAAGTCTCCTTCTACCGGCGTTTTTGAGAGTAATTCAATGCTGGCTGCTTTCGGTTTGATGTTCGTTATTCAAAATATCGTCTTGCTGATACCGGGATGGGGCAGCGAAATAAGAGCATATACCTACATGGCTTCCCCGGTTAACATAGCGGGGACAATTTTCGCAGCCAACCGGTTGTTGACATTGTTCGTAGCCGCACTGATAGGTATAGCTTTTTACATTTTCCTGGTACGGACCCGCTTGGGCAAGGCCATCCGGGCTGCCGCACAGGATGCCGTTACTGCCCGGCTGATGGGAGTTAATATCAACGTTGTGCTGGCTATATGCTTCGGATTCGGAGCTTTGCTGGCCACAGTAGCCGGTGTCCTGATCAGTATGTGCTATCCCGTACATGCCACTATGGGAATGGAATACACTGTGATTGCCATGATCGTGGTCGTCCTCGGCGGGCTGGGAAGCATTCCGGGCAGCTTCCTGGGCGGTTTTATTCTGGGGCTGGTCGGTAGCATAGTGACTTATTTTCAGCCTGGACTGGCGCTGGTTGCCTATTACCTGATTTTCATGTTCCTGCTCCTGGTAAGACCTTCAGGAATTTTAGGAAAGTAGAAAAATGAATATAAGAAGCATGATTTCCATCATATTACGTAACAGGTTATTCGTTCCCGCGTTCCTTTTCGCGCTTTTGATTCTTCTGGCGACAATGCCGTTTTACGCACCGCCTTATACGATAATACTCATGATCGCGATTTTTATGTACGTGATTTTAACAGTGAGCTGGGTCATTTTTTCAGGGCCTACCGGATATACGTCGCTGGCGCCCGCAGCTTTTTTCGGCGTGGGTATATATACCGCGGCAATACTGGGCAAAACCATACCTCTGCCATTGATGATATTTGCCGGCGCCGCCTTCAGTTTTATTCTGGCCTTGATTACCGGTGCATTGACCTTGAGACTGAAAGGGATTTATTTCGCTATTTTTACATTCGGCCTGGTAATATTGATCCAGCAGTTCCTGCTCTGGTGGGAAATCACATTCACCCACACACGCGGCAGATTCGTGGTGCTTGTTGACAACAATATTATTTTTTATGTACTGCTGACCATATTCGTGGTCTTAACTATCACCCATTTGCTGCTACGCCGCTCTAAATTCGGCCTGGCACTGAAAAGCATCGGACAGGACGAAGAGGCCGCCGCCCAGACAGGCGTAAATGTCACTTTACTTAAGATCATGGTCTTTGCTGTCAGCGCGCTTTTCATGGGAGCTACAGGCGCGATAATGGCAACCCGCTGGACCTACGTCGATCCCTATATTGCTTTTAACATGAACTATTCCTTTTTCCCTGTCCTGATGGCCATTTTCGGTGGAACGGGGCAAATTTACGGGCCTTTTATCGGCGGAGTGATCCTGGCTTATCTTGAGGAGCTATTACTCACCAGATTTCAGTACTTTTATATGCTGGTATTCGGGATTATCCTCATAACATTTATTGTATTTCTGCCTGATGGACTGGTTGGTTTGATTCAGAGATGGAGAAAAGGAGGCTGCGCACAATCAGATGCACATACTTCAAGGTACAAAAGTCAGTAAAAATTTCGGCGGTCTGGCGGCAGTATCAAATTTTGATTTCCATGTTGATCACGGAGAGATACTGGGGCTTATCGGCCCCAACGGGGCAGGTAAAACCACTGTTTTTAATCTTATCTCAGGGGCCCTGGGCCTCAAATCGGGGGATATTAAATTTAAAGAAAGGCGCATTTCCGGCCTGAAACCTTACCAAATATGCCGCGCAGGTCTGGCCAGGACATTCCAATCCGTAAAAGTATTCGGTAATATGACTGTATTGGACCATATCAAGCTGGGGGCGGTTTTTGGAAGCGCGGGAAGAGTCCCCGCAGCCAGTATTTCAAGGGAAGCGGAAAAAATCCTTGATTTTGTCGGCCTGGAGGGCATGGGAAATACGCTGGCACAGGATCTTAGATTGGCCAGGCAGAAGCGGCTGGAGGTAGCCAGGGCTCTGGCCACCAGGCCGGAAATACTGATGCTGGACGAACTCATGGCCGGACTTAATCCTACAGAGGTTGCGGAAACAATGGAACTGGTTACCATGATCAGAGATAAAGGCATCACCATCATTATGATCGAACATGTAATGAAAGCTATTATGGGCATCTGTAACCGGATTATCGTACTTAACCACGGGGAAAAAATCGCCGAAGGCACTCCCCGGGAAATCGCCACCAGTAAAACCGTAATTGAGGTATATTTAGGAGATCAATAGATGCTGGAAATAGATAGAATAGTCACCTTCTACGGCAGGATCCAGGTGCTGTGGGAAGTCAGCCTTTCAATAAAAAAAGCTGAAATAGTCGCCCTGATCGGAGGAAACGGTGCCGGCAAGTCTACCCTGTTGAACACAATATCGGGTATCATCAGTCCAGCTTCGGGAAATATAACCTACCAGGGGAAAAGGATCAACGGAATTCCTCCTTATCAGATTGTGGAACTCGGTATTTCACATGTTCCTGAGGAAGGCAAGCCTTTCCTTGATATGTCCGTACGAGAAAATCTCGAAATGGGAGCTTACTCGAAACGTGCCTGGACAGAGAAATCAGCCACCCTCCGCGAGGTCTTCCAGACCTTTCCACGACTGAAGGAGAGAGAGCATCAGACAGCCCGAACATTAAGCGGAGGAGAAAAACAGATGCTGGCAATGGGAAGAGGGCTGATGTCACGCCCGGACCTCTGCTTGCTTGATGAGCCTTCCTACGGTCTGGCGCCTATTATTGTCATGGAGGTCTTCAGGATTATCAAGACCTTGCAGGAAAAAGGTATTACTGTTTTGCTGGTGGAGCAAAACGTAAACCGCACACTGGAAATAGCCGACAGGGCATATATAATGGAAAATGGGCGGATCACCATGGACGGCACCGGACGGGAACTTATGCAAAGCAATGTTGTCAAACAGGCCTATCTGGGTATGTAATCGGTATTTATTATAGCAGGAGGTGTTTTCAATGCATGACAACTGGAGTGATCTTACAGCAGACCAAAAACAGGAGTCTCTATTCCAGTCCTGGTTGAATCCAAGCGGGATTTCTTTCGCCAGTCCTGAAGCTGAAAAACAATACAGGGCCAGGGTCCAGCGTATAAAAGATGCCGTCCAGCTTAAGACTGAGCCTGACAGGGTCCCGGTTTTTCCGATTATAGGCTTTTTCCCGGCGTTTTATTCAGGAATGACTCCAAGGGATGCCATGTATGATTATGAAAAATTATCAGCAGCCTGGAAGAAATACGTTCTTGATTTCGAACCTGATGCCCACCTGGGAATAGCCATACCCACCTCCGGAAAAATGTTCGATATCCTTGACTATAGACTCTATAGCTGGCCGGGACACGGCGTTGGCATAAATTGCTCCTACCAGTACAATGAAGGCGAATACATGCTGGCTGAAGAATACGATACCTTTATCCAGGACCCGTACTACTTTTTCAACGCTGTCTATTTTCCGCGTATTTTCGATTCGTTAAAGGCATTCCAGCATCTGCCCAACCTGGCGAATGTCCAGGAAATGCTTTTCGTGGGGCCGAATATCCTTCCTTATGGTATGCCTGAAGTCCAGGCCGCTTATAAGTCCCTCTTTGAAGCTGGAACTGAAGCTCTAAAATGGATAGGATATGTGGGAGCTTTCGACCAGGAGATGAGTTCCCTCGGGTTTCCTGACTTCTTCGGAGGGTTTTCCAAGGCCCCTTTCGACACACTGGGAGATACACTCAGAGGGACCCGGGGTATTATGACGGACATGTACCGCAGACCTCAGAAGCTGCTTGCCGCCATGGAGGCCATCGTGCCCCTGATGATAAAAATGGGTGCTTCGGGTGCTAAAGCCGCTGGCAACCCTATAGTCTTTATGCCGCTGCATAAAGGCGCCGACGGTTTCATGTCCGAAGAGCAGTTCCGGACCTTCTACTGGCACAGCCTTAAAAAAGTCTTCCTCGGACTGATTGAAGAAGGCTGCGTGCCCTTCCCCTGGGCTGAAGGCGGCTACAACTCACGCCTGGGAATAATCAAGGATGTTCCGCGAGGTAAAATGATCTGGGGATTCGATCTAACAGATATGTCTAAGGCCAAAGATATCCTGGGGGAGGTATCATGCATAGGCGGCAATCTGCCGCTCTCCATCCTTCAACTGGGTACCGTCCAGGAAGTCAAAGACTACGTTATAAGGCTGATTCATGCGGCGGGAAACAAGGGCGGTTTTATTCTGATGAATGGTGCGGCTATTGATGATATTAAAAGTGAAAACCTCAAGGCTATGATAGAGGCCGCCAAAAAATTCGGCGTATATAAATAAATATACTGTTATTGCACCTTTGAGCGGGCTACATAACCCTCCATACATTACAGCCCTCTTGATATCAGCGCACAGATGCCTAAAAAATACGCCATCTACAGATGGCGTATTTTTCCGCTGTTTTCTTTCTGATTAACAAAACGGCATTGCGAAGCCGTGCTTTTGTATACCATTAGTCGTTTTTTGCTGGTTGAAGATTCCGTTTGTTTTTAATGCACCGGAAATATGCTAATAGCATATATAATGAGATAAGGAGGCATTCATTGCCATCAATTGTCTCCCTGTACAGAAAGGTTGGTGATTGTTGAAAAAGGGTCAAAAGAAATCAAATACTGGTCAACCCGGTCGATCTCAAGATCTTTTGTTCATCCCTAACACTCATTTTCTTTTCGATATGCTCGATAATTCCCCCCTTCCCCTGGTTATCTCAGATCCAAATGGTACCCTGGTTTATGTAAATAAGTCCATGGAGCGCCTTACAGGATATTCCAGCGGTGAGTTGATCGGTTCGAAACCGCCTTTCCCCTGGTGGCCGGAGGAGTACGCAAAGACATACGATTCCGAATACCAGCAGGATAAAAACCACGATCTTGGACATTACGAAAGAGTGGCCAGGAAAAAATCCGGAGAAACCTTCTGGACATCCATTACTCTCCATAATATAAAAGAGAAAGGAACCCCCAGGTATGTTATAAGCGTATTTTCAGACATTACCGACCGGAAAAAGACAGAACAAGCCTCAAAAGAAAGCGAGGGCTTCAAGAATACCCTTCTCACGCACGCCCCCAATCCTATTGTAGTCTATGGTGCGGATGATACAGTGTTATACGTTAATCCGGCCTTCGAGAGGCTTACCGGCTTTGCCGGCACGGATGTGACAGGTCTGCTTTTTCCCTATCCATGGTGGCCGGAACAATTCATCACCCAGTATTCGTCGGTGCAAATAGGTGAGGATAAAAAACCGCTGGAGAACATTGAGAGGCGTTACCGGAAAAAAAACGGCGATCTTTTCTGGGTATCCATTTCTTACAGACCGTTTACAGAGAATAACCAGATAAAATTCAAAATTACCAGTTGGCTTGATATCACCGAGCGAAAAAAGGCAGAGGAAGCCCTGAAGGAAAATGAAACTTTTACTGCCAACATGCTGGAGCATGCCCCCAATCCGATCATGGTGGTAAACCCGGATAGCTCTATTCGCTACGTCAATACTGCGCTCGAAAATATTACCGGTTATTCAAGAAAAGAAGTCCTGGGA
>JAFGOB010000032.1 GCA_016926695.1 Dehalococcoidales bacterium
ACTTGAGTACGCGATAATGTTTCAGCTCCGAATCTTTCTATTGCTCCGACAGAGACATGGATTATATCCGCGTGCCCGTCAAACTGCTCAGCTATCCGGCAGCCTTCGTCAATGCCATATCCGTCTTTTACGACTTCGCTGCCGCTGATGCGAATTTCGACAGGGAAATCCTGGCCGCACATTTGTTTGATCTTATCGATGGCCATGACGGCGAAACGGCAGCGGTTTTCCGGGTTGCCTCCCCAGCGGTCGGTTCTGGTGTTTATGGTCGGCGACATGAACTGCTGCAGACCGAAGCCGTGGGCGCCATGCAGGACTATCATATCAAAATCGGCATTTTTAGCCGCCAATGCCGCCTTTCCAAACTCATTTATAATTTGCAGGATTTTCTCTTCAGACATAGCTGCGACTTTCTCTCCGAATCGCGGAGACATATCGACCGGCCCCCAGGCGGGTTTTCCCGGCCCCGTATACATACGGGCAAAGATACCGGAAAAGCACAGCTCTAACGCAGCGACGGCGCCTTGACGTCTGATAGCGCTTGCCAGACGCGCGTAGTTGTAATTGCTCATGCGGGTGATTTCACGAGGATATCGCCCTTCCCGATAATCTTCAGGGTCTACGTCGACTTCTCCGTAGGTGATTGCCGCCGCGCCGCCCATAGCCTTCCTTTCAAAATACGCGACAGCTTCAAGCGAAGGTTGACCATCGATTACAACTTCAGCCGAGTTAACCGGTGCTCCGAACATCCTGTGACGGAATACTACATTTCCTATTATCAGAGGGGACATCAGGTGCGGAAACGTCTCGAATGCATTTATCACGTCAAATCACCGTCCTTCTTTATAAATAGCAGATACAGCTATATACGTCATAACTGACCACGAGCTTATTCTATAACAGAGCATCAGACTTGTCCAAAAGAGAAGTTGAAATAGAGTGAAAAAGCTTTTCACGGATACCGGATGGGAGGACTATACCTTCCGGCTTGAAAACGATACCAAGACGCTGAAAAATACATCGTCTGCTAAAATACATTGACCGCTCCGGGTTTGAAGGCCCGGGCAAGCCGGAGCCGTTGAAATTCGAGCTGACAGGATACTGGTCACGCCGCATCAACGAGACTGATAGATTGATCTACAAAGTCGGAAAGGAGACGATCATCGTCGTTGCCTGTAGAGTTTATTATCAGTAATATGTTTGTTTCGAAAACATTATAAAGATATCATCGGCGGTGATTCCGATTTCTTTGGTTGCATTGCTCCGGTCAGGCTTCTACCCGCATACCGTCCCAGGCGAAGCGAAAATTCTCCTGTTCCGTTTCCAGCATACGGTAATCGTCATAGCCACGGTTCCAGTATTCCTCCAGATGCACGAATATCACTTTTTTAGCCCGTATCTGCCTGGATATTTCCAGGGTTTCTTTAAAGGTGTACAGCGTACTGCGGGAAATATGGTCCGGAGGATAAATGAAACCGTTTTTAAGCCCTTCTTCAAAGATGCCGGGCTGGATGACCAGCACATCCGCATCACGGACTTCCGGTCTGCGGACGGGAAAAGGCTTGATATCGCAGGGAGCATAGACTATTTTGCTGCGTTCATTTTGAAAAACATAGACAAATGAAGTCTGACTGCCGCGATCTACCGGGATGGCAGTTATCGAGGTCCCTTCTACTTGAGTATGCTCTTTCAGAATTTCAAGCCGGACGAAGCCCTGTTTGAGATAATATTCCAGGTAAGAACCATACTGGGATGTGATCCTTTTCAAACGGCCGGCGAGTATCTCCGGCAGGAGAAGACTGACCTGTTTTTCGGGGTAGGCCTGCCAGGTCCGGAAATCCAGGGCTATCTGTTCGACTACCCGGAACCCCTCTACATGATCGGGATCAAGGTGCGTAAAGGTGAGGTAGTCGATACGGCTGATAGACTCGCGGTTAAGCTGCTGGATAATTTCAGCCGGGGTATCTATGAGCAGGTTAATATCATGAAGAAAAGCAGCGGGACCGGTCCTGGAATAGGGCGGCCCTTTCTCTCTGGCTTCACAGCATACAGGGCAAAGGCAGAGCGGTTTGGGAATTACCATGCAACCGCCCGACCCCAGAATTGTCAATTTCACTGCGAAAGAACTCCTGTCAGGTGATATAATACTGACTCCGGTGCAAAAAGGTATAAATACTATATTCCACCACTCCGCACTGAGGATGCTGACCGACGGGAGATAAGTAAGCATCGGTATTCAGCATGACACCTCCAGAGACTAAAAAATAAATCAATAGACCTTTTTGCAGGACAGCCAGTGTTCAATGTGATTTTAGCTTCAAGCTGCTGTTTAATTGTTTATAAGGCACTACACCGGATGCGTACTATCCCCTTTTCTATACTGCCACGCGGTCATGTTTAAAGTCGCCGTCCATGGTACCGCTGACCTTCTCTCTTTCTTCAGCATAATCGAAGCCGGTCCAGATACCGATTGAGCCGAGTACCGAGTCCTGGGGATGGAACTGACGGAATATCTTGAAATAGTAGGCCGCCTCCCGGCTGTTAATGGTAGCAGCGGGATTCTCAGCTTTAATTTTCTGGAACTCATCCTCGCTGATTTCACTTTCCGCCAGCTTTTCACCAAGGCTCTCGCAGCCGGCTCCCTGGGTGTATTGTACCTTGTAACGCCACAATATGTCATCGGGCAGGTAACCGGTATCCTGGAAAGCCTGTCTCAGAATCCATTTTTCTATTTTGTCGCCAACCTGCTGGGACTCTCGTATTTTAAGCACAGGCGGTATTTTCATGGACAGATCGACCATAGCCGTATCCAGGAAGGGGACTCTCAATTCCAGACTGAAGTACATTCCCATGCGGTCGGCACGCTGAAGGTTGATGTTATGCAGGGTACCGATGCACCGTCTGGCTTCCTTGTTCAGTGTGTTCATGGCCTGGTGTTTCATATAGTGATATCCGGTAAACAGCTCGTCGGCCCCTTCTCCGGTCAGCACTACTGTGACATATTCAGCGGCAAGCTTGCAGGTAAAATAGCACGGCACGGCACAGCGCACCAGCGAAGGGTCGTAGCTTTCCAGTTTTTTAATCACGGTCGGCAGTGCCTCGTAGTACTCCTCCTCGGTAAAGATCAGTTCATGGTGTGTAGACCCGATGTGTTTGGCGGCAATGCGTGAGGCCTTCAGATCGTCGCTTTCAACTCCGTTATGGTCTTTCATACCTACCACGAATGTATGCAGATGAGGGATTTCATCGGCGGCAATCGCTGCTACCAGGCTGGAGTCCAGACCGCCGCTGCAGAAGGAACCGACATGTATCTCCTTATCCGCCAGAAGCCTCTTTTTTACCGCTTCGATAAAAGTTTCCCTGATCAACCGGCAGGCTTCATCTACATCGGTCAGAATATCGTCCTGGATGGGAGGAATTTTATAATAGGGTACGAACCCTTCTCCGGGGGTATAATAATGGCCTGATGGAAATTCATACACTTCTTCTACTCCGGCCAGAGTCATAGCCCCCAGTTCAGAAGCGAAGTAGAGTTTGCTATCGACATAGCCGTAATACAGAGGCTTTATACCGATAGGGTCACGGGCCAGTATGAAATTATCACCGTCAAAAATAGCAAAAGCGAACATCCCATCCAGCTCGTTAACGCACGCCGGACCTTTTTCCTGGTAGAGATGAAGAATGGTCTCGGTATCCGAGTCCGTGGTAAAAAGATATTTATCTGTTAATTTACTTCTGAGTTTACGGAAATTATATATTTCACCATTACAGATAATGCCGGTCCGTCCGTTGTTGGCCAATATGGGCTGGTGTCCTTTAGCGACATCGACGATGGAAAGGCGCGTGTGACCCAGGACCATATCATTGAACACATAAATGCCCCGGTCGTTGGGCCCCCTATGTGGCAATGCATCCAGCATCCGATTAATGGTTTGTGTATCTTCTACTCCAAAACAACCAGCTATTCCACACATTTTAAACCTCCTTAGAAATAGGGTAATAGGTAACCATTTACCTATAAATTTATTTATGAAAAATCTCGTTATCCTTAAATGCGGATTTTTGTTACTTACCTTAACTGCTATAACGGAAATTCGGCGATATCAGCAGAAGGACGTTGATCTAATTATCGACTCAGCGTTTTACACTCCCACCCGGCGCAGGAAGAAATCGTATCTCAGGGGGTCCCATCTGCCTACTAAACGGTCGTAAGCTGGATGGGGAAAAGTCTTTTTAAAGATACGGTAGTAGTAGAGTTCTTCCACTGAAGAGAGATAAGGATTACCATCCGTGTGGTTAAACTTATCCAGTTCGGCCTGGGAAATTTCCTTCTCTGCCTGTGCCCTCATCATATAGGCAACCCCGGAGCCCTGGGCGAAGAAACGCTTGGTCTGATAGATAATATGCTCTGGCAGGCAGCCTTCAAAAGCCTGTCGTACAATCCATTTACCGACCTGCTCTTCTCCATGGATCTTGTATTGTACAGGTATCTTGAGACTGAAGTCCATGACTCTGGCATCCAGGAAAGGAGTGCGGCTCTCGTAATGGTTTGCTGCGTTGAGCCTATCCAGCCTCTGAAGCGCGGTATTATGGGCAACATTGACCAGATTATCCACGATGGCGGCGATTTCCTCAGGATTTTTACCCTGGCGGAACTGGCCGTCATATCCGGCGAAAAACTCATCGGCCCCTTCACCGGTCAGTACGACCCTGGTATGTGGACTGACGAAACGACCGGCCAGGAAATTAGCGATAGCACCGTGAACGCAGCTTTCCTCGTACATTTCCTGATGATGGATAGCTAAGGGAAGCACCTCGTCGATCTCCTTCTGTCCGAATATAAGAATGTGGTGCTTGATCCCCAGATAGTTGGTAACATCTTTAGCCAGCGGCAAATCCTGACCATCTTCCGTACTTACCGTAAAGCACTCGATATCCGGTTTTATTTCATGGGCCATGTACGCGATAAGGCTGCTATCGAGTCCCCCGCTTAAGAGCACACCTCCTACGGCGTTGTCAGCCATACGTCTCTCCACGGCCTTCATGAGCAAGTCTTTGACAGTTTTTTTGCCCCGATCGTAGTCTTCGAATTCCGGAGTTTCAACAGCTTCCTGGGAATATTTTCTAAAGCCTTGCTCCCGTGAATAAACATATCCGGGAGGAAATTCCTTTACGTCGTCAACGCTTCCTACCAGGGCTTTGGCCTCGGAAGAAAAACAGAGTTTACCGTCATAATGCCCGTAGTAAAGCGGCTTGATGCCTGCCCAATCCCGGGCAATTATCATGCGTCCTTCATCAGATATTATACAGGCGAAATCCCCGTCTATTTTTCCGGCAAACCTGATCCCGTATTTTTTATAAAGGTTGATAACGGCCTCTGCATCCGTCATGCCGTCTTTTTCTGCGTTATAGACTCGTCCGTCAATAACCGCCGCGATTTTACCGTCAGAGGCATGATGGGCTCCGTTTTTGCAATTGCCGCCAACATTCAGCTCCAGGCAGCCCAGATTGACCGCATTTTGCCGGTTGATCCAGGTCTCATCCGGTCCCCGGTAACTAATTACTTCCAAAATATTTTTCAGTTCGCCGTTATCAGTTCCCAGAACTCCCACTATTCCTGCCATATTACTACTCCTTTCGTTGTCTGGCTTATAAGCCCCGGTCGAGGACTATTTTGCCTCGTAGCTTTCGAGCAACTTGATAGCTTTAAAACCGTCTTCACAAAAAGCATCAGCGCCTATTTCACGGGCATATTCATCGGAAATGGCAGCCCCGCCGACCAGTACCTTTACTTTATCCCTGAGCCCGTTGGCCTCAAGAGCTTTAACAACCACGCCCATCTCTACCATAGTGGTTGTAAGCAGGGCCGATAGTCCCAGATAGTTGGGTTTTTCCTCCTGGACAGCGCTTACGATCTTATCCTCGGGAACATCGATTCCCAGGTCTATCACATCATAACCGGCCCCTTTTAAGAGTATACTTACGATATTCTTGCCGATATCGTGAATATCGCCCTTGACCGTGGCTATGATGAATTTCCCTTTGGTCTCGATGTTGGACTTTTCCAATACGGGTTTAAGGATATCCATGGCTGCTCCTACGGATTCGGCTGAAGCAAGCATGTCGGGGATAAAATACTCCCTGGTGGAATATTTCTCTCCTACCACCTGCATTCCTGCCGTTAATGCCCGGGTAATAATGGAATCCGCCGGAATATTCTCCTTGATGGCCTGTTCGACCAGTTCGGTAACTCCGGGCGTCCCGGACAAAGCCTCGTCAATGCCTTCATCGTCACTGGTTTTCCGACCCTGGATGACGTTCTCCTTGAGTGCTTCCAGTATATTTTCAGTCATTCTATTCTCCTTCCGCAGTTACATTTAATCTGGGTAATAAACCGGGTATCTCCTTGAATATCTCTTTCATGATATCCGGTGCGATATGCTGAACGGGCCTGGCCCGAAGTTCCTGAAGTCTCTTGTACGCCAGTAAAAAAACGTCATCGCGGGTTCCGTCGCCTTCAAAAGGATACGGCTGCATAATTTCGCCGCGGCGCATTACAGCACGAATATGAGCAATGAACATCTTTTGCGGAGTGGCCGCTACGGCCGCTATTTGTTTCCGCATCTCGGCAAGCTCTTGCTCGCCTATCTTGGGTGATCGCAGGAAGAACTTGATTCTCTGGAACTGTGCATCATCTATCACAGCCTGGAGAAGGCTGAAGACCGAGTTACAGTCCAGCAGGCCGAAGGCACAGTGCAGGAATTGGGGGCCGCTCATGGCGACTACGGTATCGGAGAACAGTCTCTCCGTGGTACTCTGCTGTCCCGGTATCCTGGCGTCACAAACGCCCGAAGTCGAATAGTTCGGTATCTTGTAGAACCGTGCCATCTGAACACAGTCGATGTTAAACTGGCTGGTCTCTACTGCGCCGTATGAATCCCCCAGCGTATCCATGCGGGCCAGGACCGGCACACTTCCATACAGTACCGGTGTTCCCGGATTGACCAGTTGTCCGAGTGTAATACCGGCCAGGACCTCGGCATTAATCTGTACCATAATACCGGCTTCGGTTATGGGAGCGCTGGTCCCTGCCTGCGGGGATGATGAAACCACTACCGGCAATCCCCTCCGGCAAATATCCATGTATGTTTCAGTAGTATCGTTCACAAATTGAAGAGGACTCTTTACCAGACAGGTGATGAAAGAGATAAGCGGATTTTCTTTGAGCTGCTGTTTTCCCCCGGCTACCATTTCAGCCATTTTTACCACGTTGTCCAGTTGTTTGGGATTCGTCAGACCGGACATCACGTGCTTGGTCATGTTGTTCAGACAGGCGAAAAATTTATTAACGTCCTTATTATTCTCATCAATATCCCTGTCCTGGATATTAACCGTCCTGATATAACCGTCAACGGTCTCCAGGTGTTCGCAGACGTGGGCTGAATCACACAAATCGGCTAACGTACCCCGTCTGGGATGAAATTGCGGTACCTGTATCTCTTTGGAAGGGTCGTCCTTTTTTACATAAATCGGGAAGTCCTCCTCCAGCCAGATGTTGGTTTCCGAGCCGGTGATGAAGAACACCCGTGGTTCGTCACCGTGCATAATAAGAACGTTATCCGGATTCCTGGCTCCCAGCTTGACTGTTTTGGGTGCGCTGGCCAGGGCATCGATAACCAGTTTTTCCGGGATTTTAATCTGCCAGCAATTTTCTGAGCTGTTCTGTTCAACCTGAGCTCCGTGTTCCTGGAAAATCTGGGCCGCTTTCCGGTTAAAGGAAATGAGCCCCAGCTCCTTTAAAATCTGAAGGGAAGCCTCGTGAATTTGCTGAACCTGCTTTTCGCTTATTCTTTCCCACGGTTTATTGATCAAGGTACCTTGTCTGGGCATATGAGTTCTCCTTTTACTGTTTTCGGGATATTCAAATGGTGCAGGCCGGTATTTAGCCCGCTGAGGCGCCGCTAAGGGATTCGATAACAGTCAGTGCCTGAAAACCGTCCGCTCCGTAACCATCGGCGCCGATGCTGGCAGCAAAGTCCGGGGATACAGGCGCTCCTCCGACGATAATTTTCACAGTATTTCTGAGACCACTTGCTTCAACTGCCTGAATGGTGGTTTTCATATTGACCATAGTGCTGGTCAGTAATGCCGATAGTCCCAGGAAATCAGGTTTTTCTTCCCGAAGCGCTTCAACTATTATCTCCGGTTCTACATCATTACCTATATCCTTAACAATGTAACCGGCCCCTCGCAGTAAAATGGAAACGATATTTTTACCTATATCGTGCAGGTCGCCTTTTACAGTAACCATCAATACCTTGCCTTTGGTCTTGATGCCGCTTTTGGCGAGGTGAGGCTCCAGGATTTCCATGGCGGCCCCTACGGCCTCCGCTGAAGCCAGCATATCGGGTATATAGTATTCACCGGACTCAAATTTTTTACCTACTTCGTCCATGCCGGCAGTAAGTCCCGACGTGATAATGTCCTTAACGGACAGACCGGAATCAATCCCTTGCCGTACCAGTTCGACCACTCCCGGCTGTCCCACCATATCTTCATCCATTCCCTCGTCATCTTGACCGGTTCTTCCCTGGATGACATTTTTTTTGATTAAACTGATTAAATCTTCTGACATCCCTTCCTCCGTTATTTGGTTGTACCGTTATAACATGATCCGTTTCTAACCTACAATGGCCCCTCTGCGATAGGCCCTGAGGTAGCCCCGGCTGGATTCCCGTCCTGTAAGCATATCGGCTACCTTGACCATACTCATCATTTTTGTATCCAGCGGGTCGAGAATAGCGGCATCGAGTCCCGCATAAGCGGCCATGACTAAAAAGCTGCGGTTGATCAGCTTTCTCTCCGGAAATCCATAAGATACGTTACTCAGACCCATTACGGTTTTAGCCGCCGGATAGTGAGACTTAATTTGCTCAATGGTTTTTAGTGTAACCAGGCCCTGTTTGGCGTCTACTGAAACGGGCAACACCAGGGGGTCGAAATACACGTTGCCGGGAGCAACCCCCATTTGTGTCAAATAATCCATGATAATTTCACAGGCTGCCAGACGGGCTTCCGTTGTCTCGGGTATTCCGCCTTCTCCCATGGCCAGGGCTACCAGCCTGGCGTTATGTTTCGCGGCCAGCTTCCCGACAGGTTCCAGACGGGTTTTTTCAGCGGAAACGGAATTAATCATCAGGTCGGAGCCCTTGTATTTTGATAGGGCTGCCGCGATAACATCCGGTGATTCGCTGTCGATTGCCAGCGGTTTGTCCGTGCTTGTTTGAACGATATCGACCAGCCACTCCATGGCGGCGGTCTCACTCTGGCTGAGCTCGGTACGTGCGCCGGCATTGACATCGATAAAATCGGCGCCTGCCGCTGTCTGGTCTTTAACCAGCTTGATGATGAAATCGGCGTCTCTGCGGGCAATAGCCTCGCCCACGGAGCGATTTGATGCATTAATTTTCTCTCCGATAACCAGCATAATTTACTCCACGATATTTTTAATTTCTTTTTTCACACGCTGCCGCTGGTCTTCATCCAGGCGGCCGTTATTATTCTCCAGGAGCTTTTGGACTATCCTGGAAGCTTTTTGCCAGGTGGAAAGACTGCCTTCGGCTTCCCATTCTTCCCGCCTCTTCCTGTCGCTTAATGTCGGCTGGTAGTGCTCCTGGCGCATGAAACGGCGGGTATGCTTGGCGGTAACAAAGTTGCCGCCCGGTCCTACCTGCTTGATAGTGTCATAAGCCAGTGTCTCATCATCGACACGGATTCCTTCAACGGCTCTCATTACCATACCCAGGATTTCATTGTCGATGACATATTTCTCCAGGCAGACGGTCATGGCGAATTCCAGTAATCCGGCGCTGTCGTGAATGAAATTAGACCCGGACAGTGCGCAGAGTAGATTCGTAATAGCCGATTCATAGCCGCTCTGGGCATCAAGTGTTTTGGAATCGGTCATGCCGCCCGTGGCATAGAAAGGCAGTTTGTAAAACTGGGCCATCTGGGCACCGCCGGCGTTGAGCATACCCATTTCTACCGAGCCGGCAATATATTTAAGCTCTCTCAGGTCGGTGTTGGTAGCCACAGAGCCGAAAATGACCGGTGTTCCAGGGTTGACAGCCTGAGCCAGCATTACCCCCATCAATGAGTCTACCGCCTGTACTACCAGATTGCCAGCTAAAGTAACCGGCGAGGTAGCTCCGCAAAGCGGCTCCGAGGGGCAGACCAATGGCACACCGGTTTCGGCAATTTTAACTACCATATCCCCATACTTGGAATCGATAATGAAAGGACTTATGCTGCACGCGATGATGGATACAATCGGCCTTTTCTTCAGGGCTTCAGGCGAACCGGCTACCAGTTCGGCCATTTTAACCACATCCAGTGCTCCTTCAACCGTATAAACACCGCCCATAATATGTTTGGTGGTATTGTCCAGTCCGGCGTAGAACCGGTTTACATCTACCTGCTCTACAGGTAAATCATTGGGGTAAGTCGGCAGCAAGAGAATGTGAATGTTTTCAAGCTGGTCAACCAGTCTGGCAATATTTTTCAGGTCTGCCAGGGTTGCCGGACGTCTGATCCCGGTGTCCGGTTCATACATGTTAAGAGCGGTACCTCCGGTCCCGGTATAGACACGGCTTCCACCCAGACTGGCATCATGTTTCTGATCGCGACCGCATAACACGATTTCAGATGGAGCCAGGCCGATTAGCTCCTCGGCTTTCTGACGGGTTATGCGAACTCTCCTGTTCTGGTGGTCTACGGTAGCTCCGGCTTTTTCCAGGGCTTGCCGGGCTCTGGCTGAATTGACCTCACAGCCGATTTCCTCGATTATCCGCATTACCGTGTCGTTAATACGATGGATACCTTCATCAGTGAGCGGTTTATAACTGCCACCTTCAAGTCCTTTTTTTGTCATTTTTCGATATTATCTCCTATCTTCTTCGACCCGGACACTCCTTTTTGGAGCAGGATATGCACGGGTTATATTTTTCCACATCATTATGCGGCGGACCGAGTCCTATAATGCCCGATATGGATTTCTGAGGTATCATAAGACAGCTATCAGTAAGTGTTACGCCGTGAGGCAAGTCCTTGAGAAGTTGAAATACCATTCGCTGCTGGTCAACTTGCCAATCGCAGTAGCCGGGACTAAAACGACGGCTGGTCACCATTCCTTCCATTGCAGCCATCACCTTTATTTTATCTTCTACCATTCCGGCCAGCTTTTCGGCGGCGCCCGAACCAATGGCATCGAGAACGGAAGCTTTAAGCACAAGTCCCTGACTCGCCAGGTAAGCTACCATATCTTCAAGATTATCGCCTATGGTAAGAGCAAATATTGCAACCTTTTTACATCGCTCCAGCAACCGGGTTAATTTCAGGCTTTTAAGAACAATGAAATCATCGGTTATGACTTGATTGGAGCTGGTGGATATGATGTCCCTGATGGTGTAAGCATAGGTTGGTGTCAAAAAATCCTGGTAATTGTCAATATAATCATGAACCAGCGACTGGATACGAGATGAGGGTTCGTTACCATCTTCATAACCTATCCGGTTAAATATCTGCCGGCTGCTAATTTTTAATTGTTCGTTTGAAATTATCATATAGTATTCTCTTTTACGAAATATATTTCAAACGCTTCTAACACATGCGTAAAGACAAAATATTTTGTCAAAAATGGGAATCGTCAGGAAATTATTCAAAACGGGAATAAGTAAATACGTATTATACGTATATTTGACAAGTAAGCGAATGCGTTATGACAAAAATTATAAGAAGCGTAACAAACAGTCTTTTTGGGACGGACTGTTTTTTTCTGTTTTAGCTAAACAAGACCTGATATCCAGGCACAAAAGAAAATATTCCCGGCCAACCCGTCTGTTCAGTATCTTCAGGTCATGCTTCTTCTCCTTATAACTAAAATCAATTCCAATAATCTTAAGCAGGTTTATTCTAACATATGAATTGGTGTTTGTCGACCGGACACTTTGATACGTTTCAAGAGAGGAGAGAGGTGAAATACGGCGCTAACAGCATCTTAACCACTTTATTTGCCTCTCAAGTGTTGAGAGCAGCTTTTTATCAGGTATCCAAAGGAATTTGAACCTGATATCGTAAACCGGCGGCGAATCGAGACAGATTATCCGTTTCAATCAGTCCCTTGCTTCCGCCAGGGATTAATAACGGAAATTAGAGTGACAGAAAGACGGATAACAACCTGGCCCAGGCTGATTACTATGGTTGTCCATCATGATTTCAAATATTCCGGATTGTCAATCGCTGCTAATTCCTGAGCTTCGGAAATGACTGATTCATTTTCTTTTTCAGGACTGAGCCATATTAAATAACCGGGGACGGGAATTCAGAATGATCGTGGCTCGGTTGCCAGTCCCGGACGGCCGGGATATTTGGCGGCGACAGCCTTTACCGCCGGGTTGTCCAGAGCGAAAAGACGGCCCCTGTCATAAACAAGGGTATCACCGACTTTCAGAGTAGGACGGCGGATATCGCCCGTGCAGTGCATCCAGTACGGATATAGTGGATTAGAGGGCGGGGCCCCGGTATGCACGTGCAGATTGGAGCTGTGAGAATGTTCAATCAGACGCCTCAAGAGTATATTTTGACACTGCTGAGGCGCTACCATGGCCTGCGGATGAACGCCGAAACGGAAGGTATTGAAATCATAAACGCCGTCGCCGACACGTTCGATCATAGACTTCAAGAAGGAATCCAGGGCCTGTGCCTCTGAATAACAGACCTTTTTGCATTAACGTCAATTCTATATACAAAGAGTTATTTTAACTGAATATTACCTTTTCAGAAAGCCAGTTAATCTGACGGGGGAGGGCATGGTCAGCCCTCCCCCGACCTTTCCTTCGAATTAAGCTACGAAAGGTATGTCTGCTTAAAACATAATTACGTTGCGCAGAGCATCTGTTTTTTCGGAAGACTCCAGAGCTTCGTTTATTTGATCCAGAGAGTATCGTTTGGTGATAAGCTCGTTAAGCTTGAGGCGTCCGCTCTGATATAGGGATACCAGGTTGGGGATATCTACCGATAGATTAGTAGACCCCATATAGCCTCCCATGATGACCCTTTCATCTTTAATGAAGGCATGTATGGGCAGAGAGAGGATGGCTTCCGACTTGGAAGGCAGTCCGATCAATACCGTTGTTCCCCTCGGACCAGACATCCAGAAGGCCTGGACTACGGCGGGATTGCTGCCGACGGCAACGTAGATGTAATCAGCCCCCCGGCCTTGCGTCAGTTTTTTGACGGCCTCGACGGGATCAACCTTCTTTGAATTGATGGTATGCGTGGCCCCAAAAAACTTCGCCGCTTCCAGCTTGCTATCCACAACATCCACCGCGATAATCGGGTTTGCCCCCACAAAGCGGGCTCCCTGTATGGCATTCAACCCGACACCTCCCGTCCCTATGACTACAATACTGCTGTTGGGTTCGGCTTTGGTCCGGTTTACCACTGCTCCGAACCCGGTGATCACTCCGCAGGAAAGGAGAGAGGCCGCGTCCATGGGCATGTCAGCGGGAATCTTGACTACCTGGGACTCATCTACGATAACTTCTTCCGCAAAACCGGATATGCCGATTACCGGCATCAGCCGCTGTCCGTCCTTTCTGCTGAGGCGGCTTTCCTTATCCAGAAGAAACTCAAAATTACATAGATGAGGACGTCCGGTACGGCAATAGAAACATTTGCCGCAGTAGGCAATGTGCGATACCACCGCCGGATCACCCGGCTTTACCGATTCTACGCCTTCTCCCACCTCTGCTACGTAACCGGCGCATTCATGCCCGGATACAAACGGTGCGGTGGGTAAAGGATTACCGGTATTGCTTTCCCTGATTTGACGGATATCGCTGTGGCATATGGCGGTTGCTACCAGTTTACACTTTACCTCGCCCTTACGGGGCGGGTCGATGTTTACATCTTCCACCACCAGCGGTTTACCATATTCGTAACAAACAGCAGCTCTCATAATTATCTCCTTTGCTTTTATTTGATATGAATATTTCTAAAAATTATATACTACCGAAAAACAATGTCAATAAATATATAGACCGGAGCGGCGCCGAATGAAGTCGAAATACAGGATTCAGTACCCGGGCAATCTCACCAGTATTATAGCACAATCTTTAAATATTTAGTCACCAGGTACAGGATTGGATACGGAAAGACCTGTTTTTGGCCTGACTTTTACAGTTAGCCTACCACATTAACCAGGAAGAACAAAATAAATCCTTCTGACATTTGCAGTTAGCCTACCAAAATTAGC
>JAFGOB010000033.1 GCA_016926695.1 Dehalococcoidales bacterium
AAACGGCATAGAAGTACCCGCCATGATTCCTTTCGATAAGTCAGTTATCGAAGCGATGGTGGAAGGCAAATCCATTGTCGAGTGCTCGGATAACCGGCCTGCAAGAGAAATTCGAAGCTTGTGGAAAAGCGTTGAACAGAAACTGGAGGGAAACAATGCCCATCTACGAGTATGAATGCCGGTCCTGCGGCGCCAGGTTTGAACTACGCCGCGGAATGAATGACAGCGATGCCGAGGTTATCTGCCCGCAATGCGCGGCCAGTGAAGCGCGCCGGACTGTATCAAGGTTTCAAACATCTTCATCCGGTGGTTGTTCTACTGGCACGTCCGGCTGAAGCATCGGTCGCTGAGGCGGTCGGCCTTTGCATTGGATTATCTCTCAACGATGGAAGCGAAACATAGGATGAAATATGCGGTTCTGTTTGCTTTTGGTTGTTTTCGATTATTGAGATTGCCACGGGATCTGAAGCCCCCTCGAGATGACTGCTTCTTTTTTTGTCAACCAAATGAAAATAAAACCAAATATCGGTATAGGTAAGCGGAGGAACGGTGTCTACTCGTTTCGGTCACTGCGAGCAGATTGCTTTGTTCGATATAGGTACAACGAGTATGCAAATCACCGCCCGCGTTAGTGGACTCGAACCCGTCCTTTATCTATGAACTGTACATGTTGAGAATTTACTGAAGCGCAGGAACTAACACTTTCTTCTCGAATAGAAGTTCGGAAACCTTCTTGAGTGGCTGGGGAAGAAGGATTCGAACCTTCACTGACGGATCCAGAGTCTGTTTGCTATTTCAACTATCCCAATTAAACATACGGGGTAAAGCCGGTAACACCCGGCACAACGGAGAATAAACAGCATGCTGCTCGCAGATCAGCTTGGTCCGGAGTTGGTGGTACTTCTGGGTTATCTTGAAATCAGAGTGCCCCATGATGGTCTGCAGCGCTTCTTTGCTGCCTTCCCATAACGTTCCGAACGTGTGTCTCAGATTGATAGCCGAGCCAGGCACCCGCGCTTCCTTGAATGCCTGGAATATTATCTTGCTCAAACGGTTGGAGCCGATCTTGAAAGGGAGAACTTCCAAGATAGCTTTGTAGATCATCCGGTTAATAGGTACCAGGCGTTCACCAGTCTTTCACGTTATCATCGGCATTCAATTACTTACATAGAATGCTGGAATGGGCTGTTATTTTCTCTGGTAGTTGTCAGAAAAGTAGAGATCCGTTAAGGCGATCGGCCGGGTTACTTCTTTGAAAATCAACGGGCAATGGTACAGCCCTGCCGGGATATAGATCGCAGTGGACTTGGTAATGACATGCTTTTCCATGGCTTCAACATCTTCCCCCAAGCTCATTTCTACTACGCCACCCAGGTTTATCAAGTCGCTGGCATCTCCCCCGAAGAAGATAAGATATTGGGAAAAATCGTGCTTATGGGGTTTCGCTTCCATGGTGTAAGCCTTAATGATCATCTGAGTGTATATGTGGAACCCCATGTTACCAAAGCTTTCATCGCTGACAATTTCGGGAATATCCGAGGGTACCGCAACGGGACTGAATGATTTTTCTGCACTTGCCTCCCTGATGTATTTGGCTGTTTTAGATACTGCCATGCTGTAGCTCCTTTTATGATCACACAATTTGATATTCTTGCTGTAATTCACTCATAATGTTCTTGGCATATTCCTCCCATTCTTCCTCACTGAGATCGATCATAGGAAGAATCCAATCCATTTCTTTGAGATTATTCATGAGCATAGGGATTACATCAAATGGAATTGATATCACCAAAAGTCCCTCGGGAAGTACTTTTTGCAGTCTCATACCATGACCGATTCCGGATACGGTATAATTTATCTCACCAGTAATAAACGGGTAGGCGAACATCCAGGAGCACATTAAAACCGGTGTAAATTTTGATGCTAACGGTTTCCCTAACGAATAACTCAAGGCTCTGAATATGATTTCAGCATCGGAAGGCTTAGCGGTAATAACCAGTAAATCCGGATCGAAAGTAAGTTTGTCGTAAGGAGAGAAAACAACATATCTCACAGTATTTCGGGGTATTTTTGTAATGTTTTGATACACCCTGCGGTTAGCACGAGCTTCCCGGTATATTTTTTCCTTGGCGCCAATTTGCCCACTGGTCATGATTGGCTCGGGGTCGGTCATCCCAAGCACCAGTCTGTCCACGCACGAGAAATTTTCTTTTGTCGCGTAAAAGGGCTGGATACTCTGTGCTTCCTTAAATAGTCTGCAAATAGGCATTATTTTATCCGTCTGTTCTAGCCCTTCGGGTTTATTCAGCAGAAACTTGATGCCTACCGGCTTTTTTTCGAAATTAAACTTGTTGAATATGGAATAGTCTCGTATCATTGGTTTCAAAATTTACCCCCGTGACCTGTTGTTATCTCCCAAAACTCTTTCAGGAAACCTTTTGAGTTTTGCGACAAACATGAAATCGGAGTAGGGTTGTAAGGCTCGATTTCGCTCGATGTTGACTCGTAACCTTTTCCGGTTTCAGGGTTGTCAGGCCGCTTTCGCCATTTTAGGCGCACTGCATATTTGGTTCCCTGACTAATTCCTCGCTACATAACCTCAATAATTTCCTGGAGAATGCATCAAACTCTGATACAGGCAACTTTGTGGTTAGGAGTTATTTGCCTCAGTTCCGGCAACTCCTTACTGCATTGAGGTATCGCCATCCAGCATCGGGGATGGAAAGGGCAGCCACTGGGAGGATTCAATGGGCTCGGTACATCTCCTTTGAGGATGATACGTTGCCGTTTTTTTTCAACTCGCGGGTCCGGTACGGGTATTGCTGAAAGTAACGCCTGCGTGTAGGGCATCAAAGGATTCTCATAGAGTTCTTTCCAATCGGTAATTTCAACGATGTGTCCCAAGTACATCACCGCAATAATATCGCTTACATGTCGGACCACTGATAGGTCGTGAGCAATAAACAGATATGTCAGCCCCAATTCCTTCTGGAGTTCCTGTAACAGATTGATAATTTGTGCCTGAATTGAAACGTCCAGCGCTGATATGGGCTCATCGCACACCACAAGTGAAGGATTGCATGATAATGCCCGTGCTATCCCGATACGCTGCCGTTGCCCGCCACTGAATTCATGGGGATAGCGGTCGGTCATTTCTGGGTCAAGCCCCACCAGGTTGAACAGCTCTTCTACCCTTTTTTTATAGTGTTGTTTATCTTGATACAAGTGGTGAACCTTGAGTGGTTCGCCAACGATACTACCGGCACTCTGACGCGGATCGAGAGAGCTGTACGGGTCTTGAAATACAAACTGTATCTTCTGGCGGAGACTGCGGACTTGATTCCAGGATAATTTTGAAGTATCCTGGCCATCAAATAGAATCTGCCCGGAACTAGGCTGGTATATCCTCAGAATGCAACGGCCAACGGTGGTTTTCCCGCAGCCGCTCTCACCCACCAAGCCTACCGTTTGTCCCCGCTTGATCGTTAACGTGATATTGTCAACTGCCTTGACATCACCTACATGGCGACGTAAAAGCCCCTTGGTGACTGGAAAGTACATTTTCAGATTCTTGACCTCAAGGAGCGCTTTATCTGTTGGCGATACCACTCGATTCTCCTTTGATATCCAGATGACACTGTATGAAATGATTTCCTTCCACCCGTTTGAGTGGAGGGTAGGTTTCATTTTTACACTCGCTCGCCAGGGGACAACGAGGCTTGAAGGCACAGACAGGGGGCATATTTATCAAATTTGGCGGCAAGCCATCAATGGGGAGCAGTTGTCTACCGCGCTCCTCATCAAGCCGTGGTACTGACTTTAAAAGAGCGATGGTATACGGATGCCTGGGATCAATAAAAACCTCATCGGCCGTACCGGATTCGACGATGCGCCCGGCATACATAACGTATATTCTTTGAGCGTGGCGTGCCACAATACCCAGGTTATGCGTAACAATCACCAGGGAATTATGAAATTCTTCCGTCATCTTCATCATGACTTCGAGTACTTGGGCCTGGGTAGTCACATCCAGTGCAGTAGTAGGTTCGTCAGCGATGAGCAGTCTAGGAGAACAGGAAAGAGCCATCGCGATCATCGCCCTCTGTCTCATTCCGCCACTAAATTGGTGGGGATAATTGTCGATACGTATTCTGGCATCGGGGATACCGACTTTTTCGAGAAGTTCGATGGCCCGGTCTTTTGCATCCGGCCGCCTCAACCTGAGATGCAGCATCAATGACTCCATTAGCTGTTCGCCGATGGAATATACCGGATTGAAAGAGGTCATCGGTTCTTGAAATACCATACCGATTTTACCGCCACGGATAGTCCGCATCATGTCGCTGTCGGACTCGTAACGCAGTAGATCATCACCTTCGAAAATCACTTCGCCGCCCACGATCTTGCCCGGTGGCGTGGTAATTAACTGGGTTACGGCCATCTGACTGACGGATTTGCCGCATCCGCTTTCTCCAACCAGTCCCACCACTTCCCCTTCGTCAATATAATATGAAACACCGTCCACAGCTTTGACGATGCCGGCCATGGTGTTGAAAATAACCCTTAAATTTTTTACTTCAAGTAAATGTTCCATACTAGGTTTCTCATTACATCATTTCTAGAGGGTTCCTCGTAATCTGGGGTCGAGAGCGTCTCTCAAACCATCACCTACCAGGTTAAATGCAAGAACCACCAGAATGATAGCTACCCCGGGGACGATGGAGAGTAACGGGTTGGTGAGCAAATAGTGTTGACCGCCGTTTATCATTGCTCCCCAGGTTGCCGTGGGGGGATTGATGCCTATTCCCAAAAAGCTCAAAGAAGCTTCCGAAAGAATGGCAAACCCCAAATCCATTGTGATCATTACAAAAAGGGTGGGGAACACATTGGGAACAAGGTGGCGAAACATAATACGAAGGTGGCTACTCCCGATAACATCAGCGGCCATAATATAGTCGTTCTCTTTGACTGATAATACCTCGCCGCACATTAACCGGCAATATGTCGGCATAAAGGCTACCGCCAGGGCAAAAAATATTTTGGTCAGGCCGCCACCCAACATCACCGCAATAGCAAGCATGAGGACAAGCGGGGGGAGGGACATCAATGCATCCATGAATCTCATGATGATAGCCTCCGCCCACCCACCGAAATACCCTGCAATCAAGCCCAACGTCATCCCGATTGCTCCAGCCACTGCTACGACCACTATGCCCACGAGAACCGCAATTTGGGAGCCATAAATCATCCTGCTCAGGACATCCCTGCCCATCTCGTCAGTACCGAGTAAATGAGTTAGCGAAGGTTGTTGCAATGATTCTGCCAGGCTTACTTTGTATGGATCATAAGGGGCTAAAAGTGGGGCAAATATTGCGGCAATAATGAGTAACAGAAGAATGGCCATCCCCAGAATAACCACCCAACGGCCAAACATCAACCGGAGAAAACGTTTGCCCTCGCTGATGTGAGTTTTAGAGGGTACGACTTCCGTAGATATTGAACTGGCTTCAGCCATAAATGATACCTTCGCGAACTAGATTATTTGTACCTTATTCTCGGGTCTACCCAGCCGTACGCGATATCGACCAGAAGGTTGACCAGACAGACTGCGGTACCGATTACCAGTACTCCGGCTTGAACGATTAGATAATCTTTATCGAGAGCGGCGCGAACCAGCAGGCGGCCCACCCCGGGTATATTGAAGACGGTTTCAACCAATACTTGGCCAGCGAGGAGGAAGGCCAAACCCAGGCCGATAAGGGTTATCACCGGAATAAGCGCGTTTCTCAGGGCATGCTTATATAGAATTACTCTCTCGCGTAGACCTTTTGATTTCGCTGTCCTTATATAATCCTGGCGTATTGTCTCTAACATAGCGGATCTTGTCTGGCGTACAGTGATAGCAATACTCGGAACCGTCATGGTGAATAATGGCATGATTAGTTGCTGTATATGTCGTGTAATGTCCTCAAATGGCGAAGTCCACCCTTCTATCGGCAGCCAACCAAGCTTCAACCCGACTATATAAATTCCGACGATACCAAGCCAGAAGGTCGGTATGGCAACAGCGGTATTGGCAAACAGGCTGATTAAAGAGTCCACTAAGGTGCCCCGTTTTACCGCACTGATAACACCTAGAAATATTCCCGTGATAGAACTCAGGACAAGGGCTAAAAAACTGTAATACGCAGTAAGTGGGAACCTTTGCAAGAGGAGGCGGCCGACATCTTCATGATAAATGATCGACTGTCCAAAATCTCCATGGAGAATGCCGCCTATCCAGCTGAAATATTGAACGACAACCGGTTTGTCCAGGCCTAGTTCATGTCTCAGGATTTCTTTCTGGGCTTCAGTAGCGCGCATGCCCAGTATCTGTATCACCGGGTCTCCCGGTACAATTTGCAGCAGCAAAAAAGAGAGGATCGTCACTAAAATGACTACTAATATCGCTTGTATGCATCTACGTATGATAAAACTAGTCAATTTTAGCTTCTTTCACGTTTGGAGAATTCACCATACACTCCATACGACCACAAACTGTGTTCCTGGGCAAAGATACGCTGGGCCCGTGACTATTTTAAGAGAGGAAGATTTCCCAGCGTTCTTTGCCCTTGGAGCTATATTTATTAGGTTGTACTTTATTCTTTTGTCTTGGGACGATATTCCCTTAGGGTTCTATCCATGCGTCGGAATATGTCCATCCCTCTGTCATGTACGGATCGTGCACATAGTTATGTGCCGCCCTCAGTTGGGGAACGGTCACTAAGGGGTTTACCAGGGCATATTCATCGACAACCAATCGGCTCATTTCCCAGGCGGCGTCTTTCTTTGTCTCCTGATCCTTAGCCGACATCATCGTTTTGATAGAAGACTCAAGTTCGTCAGGGTGAATCATCATCCTGGAGAAAGCGACGCCAGCATCCGCTGAGAAAAAGAATCGTCCGACAACACCCAACTCGGGATCGCCCACCATACCACCGATGAACATGCCGTTTTCCCAACCGGTACCAAAGAACATCGCTCCATACTGCCCGGCGTTCAATATCTCCAGCTCCATGGATATTCCTATATCGGCCAGGTTACTCTGGATAGCGGTACCCATATCTTTGAAATTCTTTTCAGGCCGGGAATACAGGACGGCGTCAAAGCCGTCAGGATAGCTTGATTCAGCCAGCAGCGCTTTGGCTTTGTTAGGATCATATGTATAGCCGACGTTATTGGGGTTGTATGTCCAGCATTGCGGGCTGTTGAGTCCATTAGTCACCTCGGCATGATCGCGGTACACATATTTTTGAATTGATTCGCGATCAAGGGCATAACCAATTGCTTTCCGGACCTTGATATCCGCAAAGGGAGAATCAGGATTAGCGCTGTCACCCGCGATGCAATAATAGGTGCCACCCGCCCGCGCGGATTCATATACGGATATGCCGGCTTTTTCTACAGTCTCCACATCAGTGTGATTAAGGCCGCCGAGAATATCGTTGTCGCCTCGTAACAGGGACGCAAGCTGTACGGTAGGATCCGGGATGAGATTGTAGACGACCCCATCCAGGTAAGGTTTACCCTCCTGCCAGTAATCGTCAAATTTTTCAAAGACCTTGCTGACGTCTCTCTGGAACGAAACGAGCTTGAAAGGGCCAGTACCAACAGGGTTGACCCTCACCCAATCCAGACCGTTTTTCTCGAACGCGGTAGGCGATATTACCGCTGAGTCCCAGCACATCTCGCGTAAAAACGAATTATCCCAGGTATGAAAATTTACTTCAATGGTAAGATCATCGATAACGTTAATGGAAGAAACATCAACGAAGTCCGGAGCTGTATTGGGTGCAGTTACCTCCTGGTCAAGGTTCCACTTAATAGCCGCGGCATCACAGACAGTGCCGTCATGGAAAAGGACGCCGCTCCTGAGTTTGAAAGTAACCTTCATGCCATCGGGATCTTCCAAGAATGACTCCGCCAGGAAAGGTACCGGCTGCTGTGTTTTCGGATCGTAACGCACCAGCGTCTCGATGACAGGTATCCGCTGTGTCATGTCATCAGGACTGTACATCTCTCCAACCATAAATGAGGTCACTTCTGCTCCGGCAATTATATGGAGGATACCACCATATCGAGGTCCGGACGGCGTTGTGGGGGTAGCTGTGACCGTGGTAGTGGCCGTAGTAGTGGCCGTGGTGGTGGCTTTTTCCGTTTCACCGGCACAACCGGTGAGTAAAATCCCCATGATGAGAATTCCCACAAGCAACGGCATCAGAATGTTTTTGAACACAATATTCTCCTCCTGCAAACCTATTTTTCCTGTCTCCGGTGAGTGTCCTTTGCTACTAAAACTAAATTATCTTAAAGCATGAGTCAATACTTTAAATGAGTGATTGTGAGATAAAAACCTTCCTAAGAAGTAACTAAAATTCTTATTTAAAAAGGAGTTACTTTGTTTGGTTATTGTACACGATATCACCGCCAACAATTGTCATTTCAACCTGAATATTTTCGATCTGGTCTTTTGGCACACGATAGGGATCGTCAGATATTACTACAAAATCCGCTAATTTCCCGGGTTCAATAGTCCCTTTCAGGTCTTCTTCAAAGCCCGTTATTGCCCCATTTATCGTGAACATTTCAATAGCTTCATGGATATCGATGCGTTGTTTGTCAATAGGGTGATTTACGCAGACATGGATCCCGCCCAAGGGATTCATCCTGGTGACCGGGGTATCCGATCCGCCCGAAATAAGTATGCCCTCATCCATAATGGTACGGAAAACGTGTGACCGTTTTGTTCTCTCTTCGCCGATAAGCGCACGATAATATTCAAGATTGGGACCCTCACAATCACGAATAAACATAGGCTGCATGGCGACGATCACCCCCAACCTGGCTACCCGTTTTATTTGTCGCATAGTCGGGATTTCGAAATGCTCAATTCGATGACGGTGGTCTTTACGCGGATACTTTTCCAGTACTTTTTCGTACGCCCAAAGGACCTGCTCGATGCACCTTTCTGACTCAGCATGAATAGAAACTTGCATACCTGCTTTATGTGCCTTTTCGACGAAGCTGTAAAGCTCCTCATCGCTAAAAACCAGCATACCCAATGTATTAGGGTCTTTTGTATAAGGTTCAAATAAAGCCGCAGTAAGTGCTTCGACCGAGCCGTCAGCCGCAACAGCCACACAAACCTTGTCTCCTAGAAAACCTGCTTCTAGAATGTTGTTAAAACTTATCACTCCCTTGGCACCACCCATTATCATTGGTTTAATACGGATCGGAATGCGGTCGATGTTCTTTAGTATGAAATCAACGGTTGCCAGGGGTTCCTTAGCAAAAAGTGTCGTTATGCCAACCGAGGCTGCCTCATTAGTAACGACAGTCAGGGCTTCCATTAGTTCAGCATCAGTTGTCAAGGCTCCAATGATCTCCAGCGTTTTTCCGGAAGCAGGATCCTCGATGACTCCTGTAGCTTTTCCATTGGCATCCGTGACCACGCCTGCCATACCTGCTTCCAATTGGAGGGTCTTAAGAGCAGTAGTATTGAGCATGGAAAAATGTCCGTCAACGTGTTGAACGGAAATGGGATGTTGTGTGGAAATGTCATCCAGCTCTTTTAAGGTTGGGAACCTTTTTTCTGCTATGTAAAGACGGTTATACCCCGGGCAGAAGACCCATTTCCCCGCCGGTAAGGATTCGGCTCTTTGCCGTATCTTTTCCAGGGTTTCAGCAATCGTTGAAACTGAAGATAGATTAACACCAAGCCGGTTTCTGCCGGTACCCATAGGGTGGGCATGAGTATCCATAAAACCTGGCAAAACGGTCTTACCCTTCAGGTCCAGGACCTGTGTGGTCTTGCAGGCATCTTCCTCCACTTCTTTAACCGTTCCTACAGAAATGATTTTCTCACCCTTGATGCCAATAGCTTCCGCCCTCGGCTGTTGATTAACTACCGTAATAATATTGCCCTTAATAATGAGATCAAGATTCGTTGTCATTACGCCCTCCGACAAAAAATATATGACTCCCATATCGGTTGATATTTTTCTTCATTACATACTTCTTGTTGAGTGAGAATTTCATTGGAATAGAAAAAGCTGATTGAGCTCGGATATCACGGCCTAAGTCGACAAAGGGTAACTTTGCATTAAGCGGGTAAGTATCATCCACATAAAAATTGACCATTGTTCCAGCCCATTCGTTCGATAATCCCGGTATATTATCTGTAGTAAACCGGCCTTTTTTGGCGTTCGGCATCTATTTCACCAGTAGGATATCGAATACTATAAGCCAATACTTCAAATGAGTGGTCAGCATTAAGGAAATAGAGACCATCTATTGGTTCCAGAATGATACGTGCCCCCGAAAGTTGAAAGAAGGATACGGAATTACCTCGTGGAGCAGAGTTGCCGCTGACCAAGAAAACTTCTCCTCTACTACTAACCTTATTGCTTCCTCGCGTAACTCCTTTATTTACTTGCCTTGGGGAATACCTTTCATTAAGAACCTCTCCATCCTTCCCTTATCTAAAACTTTGGTGTCCGTTAGTTCCATCCTATCTAGCCTTCCGCGAGTGAGTTGGCAATCTGGTTTTTGTAACTGCACTGGTAATATTGAAAGAAGTCCAACCCACAATTACTGAATTCGTTATTTTTCGTTTTCCAGGGCCGTCATTACCTTTTCCGGTGTAGCCGGCAGGTCAAAAATCCAGATTCCGCAGGCATCATGTATGGCATTGATGACAGCTGGTGCCGTCGACGTCATCGTCATTTCCCCGATACCGGTG
>JAFGOB010000005.1 GCA_016926695.1 Dehalococcoidales bacterium
CCTATTCAAATCTTAGTTTCGCGGTTGGCTCGAATATCGTCATTGTACAATATTACGGAGGGTTTTCTGATAGCCTTGCGGGACGGTCTCTTTGCGGTTAGAGTAAGGCCCGGAAACGTCAGCGCTTCCGGGCCTGAAACGTCGCCGATGCGAAGGGGTGTTGTATTACATACCTTTCAGCGAAGTATAAATACCGCCGGTGCCGCCATATAGCTTGAGACCGTATTTTTCATAAATGGGCAGGGCTGCCTCATAGAGGTACATCATCCTGGAAACTGCGGGAGGATCCATATCCTCGTAGACCGCTTTCCTCATCGGGGTGTGGGGTACGATAGAGCAGACCACGCCCTCCGAAGCGCACAGCTCAACACCCTTTAAGATAGACTCGTCGGACTCTCCCAGACCGGCTATAGCCATGGTATATATTTCATTGTGATTGAAATGCTTGATGCATTTTCTCCATACATTGATGTAGTCCTGGATGGTATTCTTGCCTTTCAGGGGCATGATATCCTCTCTGAGACTCTCATCGAAGCATTCGATATTGCACAGGACGGTGGTAGCCCCGTTTTTCCGACCTTCGACCAGCAGTTCCTCCAGTAGTCCGCTGTCGTTCACCGGTTCGAAATTAAGGGTCATGGTAACCCGGGCTTTCTTACTGACCAATCCGGCTGCTTCAACCAGGTCTTCCAGTCCTTTTCCCTGGCTGAGCTTTGTCCCGGTGCTGAGCGTAACATGTTTGGCCATGCCTTCTTTGTAGGCGGCTTCCGCTACCTCGGCGACTTGCCTGGGCGATTTGTCCGTGAAGCCTGCCCACCAGCTCTCGACCGCACAGAACTTGCAGCCTTTGCCCAGTTGCTGGTATCCGCACTTCTGGTTCAGGACCGAGCGCAGGTGGTCGGGTTCGCCTATGACCGCTATATCCGTCATGCGTATGCCGTCGCTGGTGAGGCTGTTATAAAAAAGCGGACGGGGCAGCATTACCACATCGGTATACTTATCAGAGTCTTTCCAGACTTCGAAGGAGCCTGCTGCATTTTTTTTCAGGCGGAAGGGTGAATTTTCGGCAAATTTTCCATTGATAATCAGGACAGTGGTGCGGTTGCCATCAACCGGTGATTCCAGGCTGAAGACGTATCTGCCGTTCTTGATAGCGGGGGCATTCCACTCCCTTTCCAGCTCATCCTGCAGTTCCGGCGATACGAGAACGCCTCTGGTCTGCAAGTCCGTCTTGACTTTACCCAGGACTCCTACTTCCAGGGTATAGTTCCTTGGTGCTATGCTAACCATGAAAATCCTCCTTAAAATTTATCTCTACCACTAATCAAATATTATCCGCTGATACGATACCGGTCTACCGGCTTCCGCAGTCCCCGGCCGATACTCCGCATCTTTAACGGGTCCCACGAAAAAAAGTATATGAGTAATTATACAATATATGCCGCTTAACCCGGAATTTTGTTCAATAGAATATTTTATTGTTTTATAAACCGAACCTCGCCACTTCTTTAATGGCGCTGAAACCACCTCCCTGGATGCATCCGGCTGTGCAAGCACACAGGTCCAGATTATATTTACGATACAAACCTGCTGCCTTATCATAAAGGCGGAGCATTCTATCAGCCGGCGGGGGCGCCATGTCCTGGTAAACCGCTCCGACCGCGGGACTGTGGGGCACCAGGAAGGTAACCACGCCCCGGGAAGCCGCCATTTCCACACCTTTCAGGATCGAATCATCCTCTTCACCGATGCCCACCACAACCACAGTGGCGACTTCATTTCCGCCGAATACCTCCAGGCCGATCTGCCAGTTTTGGATGTATTCTTCCACGGGGATTTTTCCCTTTCCCGGCATGATTTCCTCTCTTAGAGCCGGATTGTAGCACTCGACATTAATAGATATGGTAGTAACTCCGTAACCCCTGGCCTCGGACAACAGGGCCCTTAGCAGGCCATGGTCGCGCAGAGGTTCAAATTCAAACATCATGGGAACCGGGGCACGTCCGTTTATCAGCCGGGCGGTCTCCACCAGTTTCGCCAGGCCCCGGTCTGTTGTATCCAGGCTGGCCGTGGTCATGGAGATATGCCTTGCGGCCCCTTCCCTGTATGCGGTTTCCACAGTCTCCGCTATCTGTTCCGGCTGCTGCTGGCCGATGGCGTTCCACCAGTTCTGGACGGCGCAGAATTTACATGGTTGACCTGTTTGCTGGTAAATGCACTTCTGGCTGGCCACACAGCGCAGGTGGCCGGGACCGACTACTACCGCTACCTGGCTCATAGGGGTATTACCGCTGGTGAACCGGCTGTAAAAATGCGGTTTGGGCAGGAACGTCACCCTGGAAAAAAGCTCTTCTCCCTTCCGTACCTCGAGTTTTCCGTCTTCATCTTTTGCCAGTGCATATGGAGAGAACGAGCCGCGTTTTCCGTTGACAATAAAGACAGGTATCAGTTCGCCCTGTCCGGCGGGCGATTCCAGGCACAGGACAAGCCTCCCCGTGCGGAGCGCCGGCGCATTGTATTTCGCTTCCAGTTCCTCAACCAGTCCTTCCGGGATTTTTACACCCTTTTCCTGGAGCTCAGCCTTTATCCTGGCGATAGATAATACAGTGCTCAATGTCCTTTTCCTTGTGCTGGTTTAGATCCCGTTTCCACGCAAACATCGAATTTAATAAAGTCCGTGGATATGCGGTAGTTTTTCAGCGTTGTTTTCCTCATCATATTCTGAAGTTCCCTGATGGTATAGCTGGACCTGATCACCCCGGGCCAGTTTTCACGGTGCCTCTTGTTCATAAAGCGTGACAGAGTCCAGATGAACGCAGCCCAGAAGGGATTATCATTAACCCGCTGGTTGTCACGGATAATAACCCGTCCCTGCGGTCCAGCAACCCTGTAGGATTCATTAAATACCCTGACCGGATCGAACCAGTGATGCAGGGAAGCGTAGCTCATTACCAGGTCGAAGGAACGGTCGGCAAACGGCAGGAACGAAGCATTGCCCAGCACAAAGCTAATTCTTTTTTCGACTCCCGCTTTCCGGGCGTTTTCTCTGGCTCTTATCAGCATATTTTCAGATACGTCAAGCCCGGTGATATCAAAGTCACAGCCCCTGGCCCTGGCAAGCTCTATCGCCAGCCTCCCGCTTCCCGTACCTAAATCCAGCACTCTCCCTTTGCTCAGTCCGCTCCGCAGGATTTTCCAGACGAAATATTTATATTCAGGCAGCATGTATAACCTGGCCCCTTTATCATATTGTATAACAGCGTCCATTTCGGAAATTGGTTCCCGTACCAGGGGAATACGTTTTTGCATAATGACCTCTATTCTGCTGTTCCTCCATTTAATATCAAGGGTAGACCAGGACGCTCAATATAATGCCGGCCGATATGATCAACCTGAAGAGGGAGAGGGAACTCCAGGCCCGGTGCATATTCACTTTGTTGCCTGATTTCCGTATGAAGGCCAGGCACTGCCAGAGGGTATAAATTCCGGAAACTGCTACCGGGACAAGGTAAAGATAGCTTAAAGGGGTCAGCAATATAAGCGTTATGCTCATTACGAAAAGCAGCAATGTAAAGCCGAGGGTGATGCGGGAAGCCATCCCCGGCAGGGGCCGGGAGAATAAAGCCGGAGTGAGTACCACCGGCTTGCCTTCCGGATCGAACCTTACATTTAAAACGTAGTGGGCCATAATATGTCCGGACTGCCAGACCAGTCCCAGCAAGTACAGGTACCAGGGAAGCGGAGAAGTAAATACGTCCTGAGGAGAGAGACAGGCCCAACCGCACAGAAAAATCAGTCCCTCTATAGGCGGCAGGCTGAGGTACCCTACTCTGTCCCGCAGGAAAGATGAATATAGCGAACCCAGTACGATGGCAGCCAGCAGAATGCCGAAGGCCGTGGGATTAAAGTAGAACCAGCACAGCGCAAGGGCCGCGGTATAAGCCAGCAGCGCCAGCGCCAGGGCCTTTGAGGCTTTAACCCGTCCGCTGGGAATGGAACGCCGGGGCCACATGATATTGTCCCTCTGCCGGTCAGCGAAACGGTTGTAAATATTCACACCGGCTGCTGCAAAGGCCCCCGTGATGAAACCCACCAGGCATGTTTCCCACGAAGGAAGGCCTCTTATCGACAGGACGGCTGCACTGGCGGCATTGATGGGGGTTAAGAGCAGAAAGATAGGGCGTACCAGGGTCAGGAAACCGATCAGCTTTTCTTTTACGCTATATTTGCTGCGGGAAGGCAAATCAGAGCCGAAATCAGCGCGGATGATTTTAACCAGATTCATACAGTATGCTCCAGGTGAATCGACCAATCCTGATATTAGCCCAGCCGGTAGAGGATACCGAAACCGCCCGTTGGGTAATTCCAGCTTACGGAGCCCTGGTCGCAGACGATCTTGCAGGTACCGCATTCGAGACACCCTTCCCAGGAGAAGACCACTTCATCGCCTTCCAGCGTGTAATTGGCTACCGGGCAGGTATGGGTACAGGCTTTATGCGGGCATTTTCGGCAAATATCCGGATTAATCTCAATATGCGGTTTTTCATCGACATGGAACAGATTCAGTGCCAGTTTATCGTCTATCTTCATAAAAATGATAATCCCCCTTTCAAGAAATTCCATATAAATCTGAGCAGAGGGAATCTTGCATTCGAGACAGAATGCAGGTTTTTGCGAAAATCCTTGATCATCTCCCATTCCTGCGTTCTCTTGGGCATCTCTTTAACCGTGAAATAGTCCACGGCAGCCTGGGTAATAACATCGAAATACGGGCCGAAAAATTCAGGAGTCTTCTCCGCAAAGTGGTTCATCTTGCGGTAGCGCTTCAGGTCTTTCATCACGAAACAGTCATCCAGTAATTTCTGGTAGTGTGACAGTGACTGTGCTGAAAAGTCCATCTTGTTACGAGCTTCAAGCACCGTTTTGGCTGCTGCTTCGCCGGAGGCCATGGCGAAGTTCGTACCCTCGTAATGAATCGAAGCATTGAGAAAGCGGGCTGCGTCTCCGGCTACAAGAAGTCCGTCAGCATAGCATTTGGGAGTGAAATCGTAACCGCCGTCCGGCGCCAGATGTGCCTGGTATTCGACTGTCTTTCCGCCCCTGATATAATTCCTTACGAAGGGGTGTTCTTTAAAACGTTCAAACAGGTCAGGGGCTTTTATATCGCTTTTCATCAATGGTTCCAGGGCTACCCAGGTGACCAGCGACAGGGTTTCCTGGTTGGTATAGATGTTGCCGCCGCCCCAGATACCCATGGTGGCATCCCCTGCCATGTATTTTATCTCGACTCCCTCGTCGCCGCTGAGACCGAACCTGTCCTCGATCACCTGGCGGGGCAGCTCGATTATTTCTTTCATTCCCAGGGAAACCTGGCGGGGCACATAGTTTTTCCTCAGCCCGGCCTTTTCCGCCAGCAGGGAGTTGACCCCATCAGCCACGATGACTACGTCGGAATAAAGCTCACCCTCTTCTCCCCTTACCCTGACGCCCTTCACTTTACCGTTTTCGCGGATCAGGTCGTCCACCACCACATTAGTCAGAAGAAACGCTCCAGCCTCTTCCGCTTTAGAGGCATACCACTGGTCGAACCTGGCGCGGGAAACCGTAAAGCTATTGTTATAAGGAGGCTGGTTGTGGTCCTCGCTTTCAACCCCGATGGAGACCGCGTTCCTGGGAGAAATCAGGTATATCTTTATGCCTTTAATATGCCGTTCTACCGGGGCTTCTTCCCAGAAATTGGGGATCAACCTGTTGAGTACAGGGGTATATAATATCCCGCCGAATACATTCTTGGTGCCGGGTGTAGAACCCCGTTCCAGCAGGGCCACATTCAGTCCCGCCTTGGCCAGCACGTATGACGCCGTGGTGCCAGCCGGACCCGCTCCTACAACAATTGCATCGAATTTACTTTCATCACCCATTTCTTATACCATCCGGGCAGGTTATTTTTTGTGGAGATATTTACTCCATGATTATATATTATTCAAACGATGATTGACAATCTTATCATGCAAATATTATATTTTGGGGAAAGGCTCTACAATTAACAACAAAAAAATATTCAGGTTTCAGCCCGATGGTTCAGAGTTGAATGATGAAGGAGGTCACATGAAAATCGCAATTATCGGCGCTGCCGGGACACTGGGGTCCTGCGCGGCTTATACACTGGTCAGCAAGCACCTGGCAGATGAGTTATTGATGATCGATCCTGTGGAAGGCGCCCTTACGACCCACTGGCTGGATTTGACTACGGTGGGAGCGCTTCAGGGAATGAAGGTCATAAAGGGCTCCTATGAAGACCTTACAGGGACTGATGTCGTGGTGATGACAGCCGGCGCTCCCTCCGGGGCGGTAAAGTCCCGTTCTGAGTTTCTGCCTGCAAGTCTGCCTATTGTCAGGGCGGCCGGAGAAAAGATCAACCAGTATTGCCCCAAAGCTATAGTTATCATGGAAACCAACCCTGTCGATCCCATGAACTATGCCATGTACCTCATGAGCGCCGACAGAGACCGCCGCAGATACGTGGGCTATTCAATAAACGATACACTGCGTCTGAGGATGTGGGCGGCGGAGAAACTGGGAGTCAGCGCTACCAGGGTAGATGGGGTTGTCATGGGAGAACATGGGGGCAGCCAGGTGATGATTTTCAGCTCGCTCCGGGTGGACGGTAAACCGGTCCAGTTTGACGAGGCCACCAAGCAGAATATCCGAGAGCAGCCTCCCATTATGTTGAACACCTTCGAGACCCTGGTCCCCAGGCGTACGGCAGGCTGGACTTCAGCCTACGGTACCGCCATTGTGGTGGAGGCTATCAAGAACAACACCAGGGCCGTGATACCCTGCAATACCGTCCTAGAGGGCGAGTACGGGCTGAAGGATATCAGCATGACCGTACCGGTTGTGCTGGGCAGCGAGGGTATTGAAAAGGTTGAGATCATTGACCTGGCCGAGGATGAAAAGGCCGGCATGGAGAATACCGTCAAGGTATTGTCTCCCTACATGCGCTATGTGGAGGAAAACCTGGGCGTAAAGAAGTAGAGATTTATAAAGGCCGGGTGAATTCACCCGGCCTTCTCTGCGTGCATAGCACAGTTATAGGCATGGCGGCGATAAATTAACTTAAAACACATTGGTCTGGTCTTCTCTCCAGACCACCGGGACAGAAAGGATCATGGCGTTAAAGGGTAATTCCAGCAGTTCCTCGATTTTAGGCCTTGTCAGTGCGCGAGCCGGGGACTCATCCCATGCTTTCCAGTCCTCCTGCTTTTTCCAGGTGGAGATGACTATTACGTGACAGGGATCGGCAGCATCTATAAAAGTCTCTCCGGTTATAAAGCCTGGCTGCTGGCCGGCGACGGCGCGCACTTCTTTGATCAGATTCACCAGCTTGCGGGTGTTATCACGGCTCTTGGTTCTGTGTTCGAGGACGACTTTGACCATTTTACTAACTCTCTTCTCCTTTTATATAGGAATGGTTTTTTACATTAATACCTTTACCCCGCCGCCCCTGTCCGGCTGCGGACATAAATTTACTTATAGATTCATAAATCCAATTTATATTGCCACAGGTGATCTGTCTATGATGTTCATCACAGAGTGATAATTATCACAATGCTTCAGCCGCGAACGAGAACATCTGCCCGCGGTGCCTGTTTTTAAAGGCTTTTTTGCCTGGATATCGACGACGATATATATATAACAGGTCATCCTTTTGAGATAATATATTTTGGACATTATACAGTCGATAATGGTAGAATTATGGAAAATAAAGAATAAGATTAACATCTGCTTACGAATCTTAATGTTGGAGGGATTCCGGTGGCGACAAATTCGAGATTTCCCAAGCTTTTTGAACCTGGAGTGATCGGCAAGATCAAGACAAAAAATCGCTTTATCAAGACGGCTAATGGTACTTCCTTTATTGAGCGGGACGGCTTTGTAGGGGACAGGGCCATTGCCTATTATGAAGCCCTGGCAAAGGGCGGGATAGGTTTACTGATTGTTGAATCATGCGGTGTGGAGTTTCCCCTGGCCTGCCAGCATCTGGATGCCCAGTTCCGTCTTAGTGACGATAAGTATATCCCGAGCTATGCCGAGCTGGCCAAGGCTGTTCATGCACAGGGTTGTCCCATCATGTTACAGTTCCAGCATGCCGGACCCTGGAACCCCACCGGCTTTATCAAGGATCGCGATGCCAAGTGCGCTTCAACCCTGAGCAAGGAAGAGCTGCCGGGATCGGACTTTGTTCCGTCCAGGGCAATGACCCCCGACGAGGTCAAAGAAGGTATCGAGATGTGGGTCGCGGCCGGTGTGCGCGCCTGGAAAGCCGGATTTGACGGCGTGGAGGTCAACGGCGGCACCTGCCACCAGATCAACACCTTCCTGTCCCGCATCTGGAACAAGCGCGAAGACGAATACGGTCCCCAGAGCTATGAAAACCGCACCCGCTATTTCGCTACAATTATCAGTGAGACCAAGAAACGCACCAGCCCGGACTTTACCGTCACCTGCCTGCTCAACATCAGGGAATACAATCACCCCAGGGCTACCACCATGGAGGAGGGTGTCCAGATGGCCAAACGGCTGGCGGAAGCCGGCGCCGATGCCATCCAGTGCCGCGCCCATATCTACGGCCACCGCGAAGGTCTGCTCCAGCCCGACAGGCTGCTCTATCCTGAAGCCCCGAAGTGGCTGTATACCGACCTTAGCGACCTGGACTGGAGCCGCAAGGGAAACGGGGCTATCACCCCCCTGGCAGCAGCCGTCAAAAAGGTAGTCAATGTGCCTGTCTGGTGCTCGGGCCGTCTTGATTATAAGCTGGGTGAGTTGTTTCTCGAACAAGGTAAAATGGACTATGTGCCCATGGTCAGACGTCTGCTGGCCGATCACGAATACCCCAATAAAGTAGCCAACAACCAGTTGAAGGATATCAGACCGTGCTGCGGCTGCCTGCACTGCATGGATGTACGCAACAAGAACCAGTGTATCGAATGCCGCGTCAATGTCGATCTTGGAAAGGAACGCCAGTATGTGATCAAACCCGCTCCCAAGAAAAAGAATGTCATGGTTATCGGCGGTGGACTTTCCGGTATGCAGGCTGCCGTCACGGCAGCCCAGAGAGGCCATACGGTCACCCTCTACGAGAAGAGCTTTAAACTGGGAGGCCTGGTGCCCATCGCCGCCCTGGTCAAAGACCTTGAGACCGATGTTCTTCTGGAGCTCATCGGCTGGTTCAAGTACCAGCTTAAAAAGAATAATGTAACCATAAAGATGAGGACGACCGTCACTCCTGAGATGGTCGCCCAGATTAAGCCGGATGCCGTTATCCTGGCACTGGGAGGCACTGTGGTCTTCCCGCAGATTCCCGGAATGGACCGCAAAAACGTCATGGACCTGACCAAGCTGGACAAGCTCCTGCTATTGATGGGCCCCAAGCTGGCCGGCTGGGGCAGCAAGATCATGATGCCCGGAGTTGGGAAGCGTGTGGTGGTCATGGGCGGAGAGCACCACGGCTGTGAGATCGCCGAATGGCTGACCAAACGCAACAGGCAGGTTACCATCTGTCATACCGGAGAGGAGTTTGCCGAAGGTATGACGGTGGACGACAAGCTGCGCCTCTTCCCCTGGTATGAGCAGAAGGGTGTGAAGCTCTACGGCGGCGTTAAATACAATGAAGTAACCGAAAAGGGCCTGATCATCACCACCAAAGAAGGCAAGAAAATCACCATCGAAGCTGATACGGTTATGCCCTCTTTGTTCCTGAAGCAGAACCTGGATATGGAAGCCCAACTAAAGGGCAAGGTCCCGGAGGTATATACCGTGGGAAGCTGCGTAAAACCGGAGCCCGACCTGATGGTGGATGCCACCGCTGCCGGAGCCAAGGCTGGTTTTGAAGTTTAAACCGGGAGATTGAAAAAGATTTAATGCATTGCCCCCCTCGCCTGCGAGGGGGGCAATCTTTTCAGGATGGTATATTCATAGATGAACAGACCATCTTTGTGGACGAGGGACTATCTCTGTATCACTGCCGTAAACTTCTTTTTTGCCCTGAACTTCTATTTACTGGTGGTACAAATCCCGGTTTATGTCATAGATGTTTTAGATTCGTCTCCCAGTCAGGCAGGACTGGCTTCAGGTATATTTGTCATCGGAGCTCTTATTATGCGCCTGCTTTCCGGCAAGTGGATCGAAAGGATAGGCCGTAAAAGGACGCTCTTCACGGGACTGATTGCAGGCCTGGTCATGACACTGCTCTATTTTACAGCAGGTAATATCATTTCCCTTTTGATAATACGCTTTTTTCATGGAGCGACCTTCGGAATATCCAGTACGGCAGCGGGGACGATAATCGGCGGTATCGTTCCCAAGGAAAAACGCGGCGAAGGGATCGGCTATTTTGCCCTGAGTGTTACCCTGGCTACGGCCATAGGCCCCTTCCTGGGAATATTCTTAAGCGGATATGGAGGCTTTAACCTGATTTTCTTAGCCTCTTCTATTGCCGCGGCGGCCGCTCTGGCTACCGCCTTTCTTCTTTCATTCAGGGAATTGCGATTGAGCCGGGAAGAAGCGGAAGAAATAAAAAGCATAAGGCTGAAAGATATTATTGAACCCAGAGTTGTACCTATTGCGATCATCTGCATGGGAATATGCTTTTGCTTTGCCAGCGTGCTGTCCTTTTTGGCGGTTTACGCCAAAGAGGTAAACCTGACCGAGGCAGCCGGGTACTTTTTCATTGTTTATGCCATCGTGGTCTTTTTTTCCAGGCCGGTTGTAGGCAGGTTATTCGATTCGAGGGGTGAGAACCTGATCATGTATTCGGCTATCATAGTACTGCTGGCCGGGATGATAGTCTTCAGTCAGGCCTCTCGTTCCTTTACTCTCCTGCTGTCCGGAGCTTTAATAGGCCTGGGATATGGGGCAGTACAGTCAAGCGGCCAGGCGATTTATACCAAAATCGTGCCCAAACACCGCCTGGGACTGGCCACATCCACTTTCTATATATTTTTAGATTCGGGAGTGGCGATAGGTCCTATTACCCTGGGACTGATCGTTCCCTTTATCGGTTACAGGGGAATTTATCTGGTTACGTCCGCTGTCGCTGCCTTATGCCTGGTCCTGTATTATTATTTACATGGCAGAAAGGCACACCGGATAGAGTGAATGATAAGATATCCGGCTTGCGCTGATTGTAGCTCCATAGGTCGTCATTTAGTTATTCGTCTCCTTCGGAGAATAACTTGATAATATCTGGAAGATTCTAGCTGAATTTTCCTTGTCTGTAGCCTGATAATGTTAATATGTCCATCCTTAAACTGTAAATTCTTTTTTAGTTATGGAGCATTGACGGTAACCGTTCCGTTTTCCCATGTGCTGGGTATTATGATTTGATCATAATCAAATAGTTTATTTTCATTATCAAAGTTATTAAATTCGATATTGCTTTGACCGGTGTTCTCAAGGGCCTTGAAGGGAATTCTGGCCAGGTAGCCGTCCCCGGAGGCAATATTCTCTGTTGATTCAGCAATATAAAACAGGTCACCATTGTCTTGAATAATGGCAATAACGGGGAATACAACGCTTCCTACTTCACCAATGGAATTAGGATCTGAGTATAATTCATCTTCATCTACCTCTAAAAGGGATTGATCAAAGCTGACCCTTATCTGGTAAGCCGCAAGGTCTATCACATCGTTTATAGATACCTCAATAACGAATGATCCACCGGTGGAAACTGTATCTGACCCTATTTTCACCGAAGTGAGACTTTGGCTGGTGGTAAAGCTCCAGGTATATGTGTTTTCCAGGGATACGCCTTCGATATCTTTAACGGCGGTGGTGATTGAAACGGTATAGGTATAGCCGTAGCCCAAATTGGTGCCGGGGGTGAAAGTAATCATTTTCTGACTGCTATCATAGACAATCTCGCCGGGTACTAAAGATGATCCGGTTTTCACTTGAAAACTATTATTGGTGATTGTATCGGGGTTCAGGTCCTTACTGAAGATAGCGCTTATGTTTGACTTTATGGATATGTTATCAGTCCCATCTTCAGGCGTAACGGATTGAACTTCCGGTGCTTCTACGGTTGTAAAGCTCCAGGTGTACTCGTTTTCCAGGGCATTGCTATGGGAGTCTTCGATACCTGTAGTGAGCGTGGCGGTATAGAGAATACCCGGCGAAAGGTCTCCGGAAGGATCGAAAATTGCCGTTTTACTGGAATAGCTTACTGTACCCTCTATGCGGGTATCATCCCGGTACAAAACAAAGGTGTCCTCATTTACCGTATCTTCGTCGAGTGTCTCTGAAAACAAAGCTGTAATAGAGGCATCAGGTAAAACACCGGTTTCACCTTCTTCGGGGTCTGTCGATTCTACGGCAGGCGGTTCCCGGTCGTCGCTGCCCAAATCAATTGGTGAGCTTTTCCCGTAGTTGGTGGCCATTAAACCAAAATCAGCGATATTAACTTTGTCATTCCGGTCGAAGTCTGCCCGTTCGTCAAAGCCTTCGTCGCCCCGTTGTTTCCCGTACGTGTTTGCCAGAATGCCGAAGTCGGAAATGCTAATCTTATTGTCGTCATCGGCATTACCTTCCAGCAAAGTCCCCATATCCACACCGGTGTATGTTTCTCCAATCACCACGTCCCGTTTTACGTTGGTCAGGCAGTGAGGGCTGCAAATGCTGACATCATAGGTTTCCGGGTTAATGCTCTCAATCTGAGCGATGGCATTATCATTATCTTTAGTTGTTGTCAGATTGAAAGTACAGAGCGGCGCGTCGCTCATGACATCAGCTTCAGGTTCGAAGAAGTTTATGGTAACAGGCACTTCCCAGCCGCTTTCGGGACGGGACCCGCCTTTCAAAATAACGCTGATATCAACCTGAGAGGGGTTACCGTTATTGGGTAAGTTCCATTTCGCTGATTCTATATCAGACCCGGCTGACGCTGCAGTGCCATCCTGCTTGAGTCCTGCAATAAGTTCTTCGCCGGCGGCTATAAGAGGCATACAAACCGTGTTCCGGATTTTGTTGGCACCCGTGTGATGCTCAACACAAAACATTTTGCTTTCTTCTGCTTGAACCTGTGTTGCCGGTAGGAATCCTGTGATAAGAATCAAGCAAAGAAATAAAAAAGACAATCTCTTCAACACGGGTAACCTCCCTAAAACTTTGAGCTATTCTGACGATTACTTCTTTATTCTGAAATGACTGCACATTGCAATTATGTCATTTGAACTCATAACAGTCCGGGCTGCTCCAGCGACCCTCCGGTATGAATTATATCAGAAGGCCGCCGGTTTACGGTTATTTGTACTTATCCTCAGACCTTATTTTTTCGGCTTCTATTCACTATTAAAACAATGATCAGTATTACGAGAATTCCACCGATAATCCCGCCTATCAACCCCCAGGGCGTCCCTGAAGAAGTCCCCGCGGATGTGCTTGTAGCTGATGACCCGGGGGAGGTATTGGTTGTAGCCGGAGATGTGGCTGTGGCGGGTGAGGCAGGCGGAACAGCGATTGTGGCCGCTGGAGCGGCCGTTTCCGGTGATGCAGATTTTGCCGGTGTAGTTGGCGCTGGTTCTGTGGTGGATGCAGGAGCAGGTGTTGATTTAGGAGCCGGTGTTTCCGTTGGAGAGGGTGTTGGGGTGGCAGTCGGCTCCGGGGGCCGGGTTACCTCTCCCATCAGGGCGAAGCCGGTGAAATGCGATATTTCGGCAGTTGCGGAATGAGATTCCGCATCTATCGTGGTTTTCAGTGTCTGCCATTCACTGCCGTCAAACCAGGCTAAATATAGATCTTTCTCATTTATCCCGGGGTCCAGGCTGGAGGGATCATAGGTAAGTGTCAGTTTAATGGCCGGGTCGAATGTAGCGCCATCAGGCCCGAGATCGTATGCCAGGACTATCATATGCTTTTCGGGAGCTGCCGGAGGAGAATCCACAGGCATTGCCTTCAGACTGGTCAGGGTTGTATTGGAAGAATTCAATAATTTTGTGCCATAGCTTATTTCAAGTTTAAGCCTGCCGTCCGCACTTGTAAGTGTGGCTGCTGACTTGATAATCCCGCTGCTGTATATGCTTAAGGGAGAGTTGTTTGAAAAACCGCTTAAACTGATTACAGGAGAACCACCGCCTCCACCTCCACCGCCTCCGCCACCCCCACTGCTACCGCCTCCGCTGGCTGTGGTGAAAACAGAACTGAAGGCTTCCGCCATATAGATTCCATCGGTGTCCAGGGTGGAAGTACTGAGATCAAGAGTATAGGTTGTGTTTTTGGCCAGATCGCTGTCGGGATCGAAGGTCATCTCGGTACCTTCGTTATTCCAGCTTATTTTTCCCGTCACCCCGGGTGAAATACTAAAAGTATTTTCTGTTATAACCGGGGACATCTCCTTGTTAAAGGTAATTACGATTGATGAACTTGTAGATACCCCTGTTTTGTGGTCGTTCGGTAATACTGATTCAACAACCGGTACTGCCAGAATATCGTAATCTCCTCCGCTGAGTGTACCGGTAATATCTTCTCCGTCCCAATACACCGTTGTGGTCCTGTCTACAGAATTACTGAAAACAACAGGTGTCTGAGAAGCAGTGGGTTTTTTAGCCTCGAAAGTGATACTTACAACATCAAAAGTACCGCTTATAAAGTGAGAAGAAAGCTGACCGGCGCCGAAGTCAAATGTGCCGGCTTCATTATCCCAGTACGGAGGTGTTAATTCCTCAGAGGGGGTTATGTCGCTTTCGGCTGACTGGACCACCAGGTAGTCCGGGTCGAAATCGAGAAAGACATCGATCCCGTCTGCGGTTTGCTCGCCGCATTGGGCTTTGACGGTAATAGTAAAAGTATCTCCTTCAATGAGAGTTTGAGTTTCCGGTAATATTAGCAGGTCTATCGAGGGAAAAACAGTCAACACGGAGGTAGCAGCGATGTCGCCGGATGCGGCAGTAACGGTTACCGGCGAATCAGTGACATCGACCGCAGTGGCTAAACCAGTATTATCGATGATTATTTTAGAAGTATCCGAGCTGTTCCAGGTTACAGATGGAACGGGAGTATTCAGCCCTCCTTCATACGCAGGCAGGACAGTAAATTGAAGGGTACTGCCTCTTGCCAGGGTATCATCGCCAGGTATTACCTCCAGGTTGGTTAGTTCGGTTGATGAAACCGTAATACAGGCATTGCCGGTAACGTCTCCCGAGCTGGCGGTGATAATTACCGGTTCATCTGTAACGTCTACGCCGGTGGCCTGGCCGGCCTCATTGATAGCCACTTTTCCGGTATCGGAGCTTGACCATGTGACAGATGCTGATGATGCTGTACTGCCATCGGAGTATTTTATGTCAGCGATGAATGTTTGAGTGCCGTTCCGGACGATATTTACTCCGCCGGGTGAGATCTCTATGCTTTCCAGTACGGGCGGACTGACTGATATGGTGGTATTGGTGCTGATCTCACCTGATTCGACGGAGATGGTTACTGGTGATTCAGTCTCTGATTTCGCTGTTGCCAGTCCCGTGTTGTTAATAGAGACTTGATCTGAATCAGAGGTGTGCCAGGTAATTTCAGGCATTGGCCTGTGAGTGCCGTCCGAATAGGCAGGAGTAACTGTAAATTGCTGTGTCCGTCCATTAGGGATAGTAGAATCCCCAGGAGTCAGTGCGAGACTTTCCAGAACCGCACCTGTAACGGAAACACCGGCTGTTTGCTGCACAGTGCCGGATGTTGCTGTTATAGTTACGGGTGAACCGGTTACATCCAGCGCCGTAGCCAGGCCGGTGCTCCTGACAGCCACTTTCAGTTTGTTCGAAGTAGTCCACGTGATTTCAGGTATGGGTTCATGTGTTCCGTCCGAATAGGTTGGAATAACTGAAAATTGCTGAGTTCGTCCCCTGGGTAGCGAAATTTCTGAAGGGGTTATCTCCATTCCGGTTAATTCAGCCTCCGTCACGCTCATGGTGGCTGTTCCCTCAATCTGCCCGCAGGCCGCCTTTATGGTTACCGCGGTTTGCGTTACATTCACGGCTGTAGCCAGGCCGTTCTGGTCTACGCTCACTTTGGTTTCATCAGAGCTTGACCATGTTATCTGAGGTACGTGGGTATCTATTCCGTCCGTATAGGTGGCGCTGACCGTGAATTGCTGCGTCAGACCTTTAGCCACGGACACATCGTCCGGACTTACTTCCAGCCCCAGCAGCTCAGCCTCCGTCACGCTCATGGCGGCGGTGGCGCTGACCGTACCGGATGTGGCGGTAATGGTGACGGGAGAGGCTGTAATATCAACGGCCGTAGCCAGGCCGGTGCTGCTGTTTATTGTCACTGAATCCGTATTGGAGCTCGACCAGGTAATTACTGGCATGGGGTCATGGCTGCCGTCGGAGTAGGTGGGAGTGGCGGTGAAATGCTGTGTTTCTCCTTTAGGTAGGGACACGTTTTCAGGTGAGACGGTGATTGAGGTTAGCTCCTTTTCAGGAACTTCAATAGTATAAGATCCTCCGGTCAGTGAACCGGTAATATCATATCCGGCCAGATCAACCATGGTTGTCCTGTCAGCAGAAATGCTGAAGTTAACCAGTGTCGGAGAGGCAGTGGATTGTATTGCCTTGAGAGTAACGTAAACAACGTCAAATGTACCGCTGGGAAGAGGAGAATCGAGCTGTCCGGCGCTGAAGGCGAATGTACCTGCTTCATTATCCCAGGATGCAGATTTGAGTTCCTTGGCCAGGGTCGTACCTTTCTCTGCCGACTGTACTGCCAGGTAGTCCGGGTCGAAATCGAGGAACAGATCAACACCGTCAGTAGCCTGTTCGCCGCATTGGGCTTCCACGGTAATCATGAAGGTTTCCCCCTGGCTGATATTAAGAGCGGCGGGTGTGATAACCAGGTCGACCTGTCCTTCATCAGCACTCAAGAGTACTGACGGTAAAGTCAATATCAGCAGCAAAGTAAAACTAATCACCAGTCCGGATATCCTTGAAACCCGTGCTTTCAAGATTTTCTCCTTATCTTAGAATTTATATTATTTTTTCATAACATTATTAATATAACAAGAGAAGTATCTTATTATCGACTCAGCTATCTCTATTATACATTTACGGCACCTCAACAGGCGAGCTTTTTACATAGTTTGCCGCCAGGATGCCGAAGTCGGCTATATTGATCTTACCATTTCGGTCGAAGTCGGACCTTTCGTCAAAGCCTTCATCCCCTTGTCGTTTCCCATATGTGCTTGCCAGGATGCCGAAGTCGGAGATATTGATATTATGGTCGTCGTTGGCATTGCCATCCAGGAGCGTGTCCATATCCACGTTTGTGGTTGTTTCTCCAACCGGTACATTCCGTTTCACATTGGTCAGGCAATGGGGGCTGACTATGGTAATATCATAGGTCCCGGGCTCCATTCCTTCAGCCTGTGCTATTGCATAGTCGCCGTCTTTGGTGGTAGTGAGGTCGAAGGTATAGAGCGGGGTGTCGCTCAGGACATCCGCTCCCGGAATGAAGAGATTGACTGTCACAGGCACTTCCCAGCCTGTATCCGGTCGGGAGTGGCCCTGAAGTCTAATAGATATACAAATATCAGCGAGATCAACTGTATTTTGCGGATCGTATTCAACTTCCACGCCTCTGTCAACAAGGGCCTGGAGATCATCCATGTCCTGCGAACCGGGCGTCAGGTCGAGGTAGTTATAATACAAATAAACCCGGTCGCCCGAAGAAATCCCGGGATTGGATACCAGGGGTGAGATATCGCTGATCAGGTTGTTTTGAAGATCAAGCCCTTCAAGATTGGTCAGTCCGCAAAGGGCCGAGATATCGCTGACCTGGTTTTCATCAAGATTAAGCCCTTCAAGTTTGGTCATTCCTGCCAGGGGGGTTATGTCGCTGATCTGGTTTAAGCCCAGATTAAGCCCTTTGAGTTTGATTAGTCCTGCCAGGGGCGAGATGTCAGTTGTAATATTATCACGCAAAACAAGCCATTCCAGGTTACAGCAATATTCGATCCCGGACAAATCCGAGATCCCGAAACCCCAGGCATCCACTTCTGTAAGATTTTCCAGATCAGTTTGATAGATCGGGCGGAAAAATTCACCGATAGCCACCCGTATAGCTTCTTCCAGGTTAGGATCCAGGAAATAGCCTTCAAATTCATTTTGCGGTTCGTAATCGCAATTTACCCCTCTGTCAACAAAAGCCTGGATATCATCCATATTCTGCGAACCGGGGGTCAGGTCAAGGTTGTTATAAGATAAATCGACCCAGTCACCGGAGGAAAGCCCTGCATTGGATACAAGAGGCGATATATCGCTGATGTAGTTGCTGTTAAGATCAAGCTCCAGAATATCGGTCAGTCCTGAAAGCGGGGTTATGTCGCTGATCTGGTTTCTATCAAGGTCGAGCTTTTTCATTATGGTCAGTCCTGCCAGGGGCGAGATGTCAGCGATATTGTTATCCCCCAAATCGAGCCATTCCAGGTTATAACAATATTCGATTCCGGATAAGTCCGAAATCCATCCATTCCCCGCATCCAGTTCAATCAGGGAGACCAGGTCAGACTGATAGATCGGTCCGGAAGGTTTATCAATCGCGTTCCTTAGCGCTTCTTCCAGAGCAAGATCGGGGAATACGACTTCAAAATCTCCGTTTTGAGGTTTGTATTCAACTCCCACTCCTCTGTCGATAAGAGTCTGGATATCGTCCATATTCTGCGAACCGGGGGTCAGGTCAAGGTTATTGTAAGCTAAACCGACCCAGTCACCGGATGAAAGCCCCGGATTGGATACAAGAGACGATATAGCGCTGATCTGGTTGTTAGAAAGATAAAGCTCTTCAAGATTGGGCAGTCCGGATAGAGCAGTAATGTCGCTGATCTGGTTGCTGCCAAGATCAAGCCATTCCATGTTAATCAGTCCGGCCATGGGCAAAATATCGCTGATCTGGTTGCCATAAAGATCAAGGTATAGAAGGTTGTTGAGTCCAGCCAGTAAGGAGCTGTCAGCGATATTGTTATCCCACAAACATAGCCATTCCAGGTTATAGCAATATTCGATTCCGGATAAGTCCGAAATCCCATAATCCCATGCGTCCAGTTCATAGAGGTTTAACAGGTCGCATTGGTGATAGACAGGTCCGGCAGGTTTGTCAAGGGCATCCCGTATTGCGGCTTCCAGGTTTGGATCAGGAAAATCGACTTCAGTATCTATATTTTGCGGGATATATTCAACAGCCACTCCCTTGCCAATGAGAGTCTGAATGTCATCTTTAGTCTGAGAACCCGGACTCAGGTCAAGGTTGTTGCAGGCTAAACCGACCCAGTCACCCGAGTTAATTCCGGAATTTGATACAATGGCAGAAATGTCGCTGATCTGGTTGTAGTCAAGAACAAGACCTTCAAGATTAATGAGTCCGGCCAGCAAGGTTATATCGGTGATGTTATTATTATACAAATCGAGCCATTCCAGGTTATAGCAATATTCGATTCCGGATAGGTCCGAAATCCCGTAATCCCATGCATACAGTTCATACAGGTTTAAAAGGTCGGATTGATGATAGATAGGTCCGTCAGGTTTGTCAATGGCGTCCCGTATTGCGGCTTCCAGGTTTGGATCGGGAAAATCTACGATTGTATCCCCGCTATTTGGCTGCATCTCAGCATAAACCGGATAAACAGGAACCAGAAGTCCGGTCAGCATAGCCAGGAACAAAACGATATATACCACCTTAGCTGTGATGCCGGACCTGGCAATTTTCACCAAAATCACCTCAAACCTGATTGTTTATCAGTGCTCTTCCACGGGCATATCTATTATATAGTCAACCACTAATAAACGGAAGACCGGGAGCGCCTTCATTCCCCGGATACGCTATAAACCAGCAGTTAATGGGTGAAAGCAGAATAGGCGGTGGAAACCTGTACGGGGAAATCTCTCAAAAACCGGGCGGCCCGGGGGATTGGCAGGGATAATAGGAGAAACCCTGCCAGTCCGGGGAGCCCAACCCGGTTGTTGCTTTTATCAGTCGCTGGAAAGATCGCATCTCAGGCAGCGTCCGGCTTCGCTCACGGCTTCTTCGGGACTGTAGGACAGTACTACCTCTCTGAAGGAATCTTTGCGTTCCCCGGGTGATAGCTCGGAAATGGCCACCCGCCGTTTTTCCTGGGTCTCTTCTTCCGTCGGCGGGGTATCCGGGTATTCAACCGGTTTATAACCGTTGCGGTATACGATAGGCGAAAGGGCTTCTCCGTTCAGGAACCGCCGTATGGACGAAGCCGCTCTTTGCCCGGAGGCGATGGCCTCGATTACCGTGGCCGGTCCGGTAAAGGCGTCACCGCTGATGAAGACACCTTTATTGCTGGCGATGAGAGTCCGGGGATCGGCGGCGATCCTGCCGTTCTTATCGCGGGTACAATCGCCCGCATCCATTTTTTCCATGTCTGGTTCCTGTCCGATAGCCTCAATAAGCATGTCCACCGGCAGGTAAAACTCCGATCCGGCGATGGGTTGGGGCCTTCTGCGCCCGCTGCGGTCGAATTCCCTGAGCTCCATCTTCTGGCATTCAATGCCGATGACCTCACCGTTTTTACCGTAGACCTTGGTCGGGTTAGTCAGGCAGTGGAGTGTAATGCCTTCCTTCTCAACGGCCTCTACCTCTTCCGCTTCGGCCGGCATATCAGCTTTCTCGCGGCGGTAGATGATATACACTTCCTCGGCCCCTTTTCTCAGGGCAGTTCTGGCTGCATCCACGGCTGAATTTCCGCCGCCCGATACGGCGACTTTCTTTCCAATCCTGGCCTCCTGTCCCAGGTTTACCGCTCTGAGAAAAGCTATAGCGTCAAAAACGCCGTTGAGGTCCTCACCGGGTATGCCGGTCTTGTTGCCTTTATGGGCCCCGACAGCGATCAGGACGGCCTTGTAGCCACTTTCAAGTAGTCCGGGAATATTATCTATGCGGGAGTTCAACCTGATCTCCACTCCCAGCTTCTGCACGTTTTCAATCTCCCTCTGGAGATATTTTCGCGGCAGGCGGTATTCGGGGATGCCGACGGCCAGCATGCCGCCGGCGACGGGCAGGGCTTCAAATACGGTGACCTGGTAACCTTCGACGGCCAGGTCCCAGGCTGCCGACAGTCCGGCGGGACCTGAGCCGATAACGGCTACCCTGGCTTCTTTGGCAGGCTTTATATCCGGTTTATATTCCAGGTTATTCTCATAAGCGTAGTCCGCAGCGAACCTCTTCAGGTGCCGGATGGCTACGGGATCGTCAACCTGGCTCCTGCGGCATTTTTTCTGGCAGTCAGCCGGGCAGACCCTACCTACGCTCATTGGAAACGGCATGTGCTGCATGATAAGCCTGTAGGACTGGGCGAACTCCCCCGATTTGATCAGAGAGATGTAACCCGGCACGTCCAGACCGACCGGACAGGTGTGCTGACAGGGTGCTTTAAAAAGGGCCTGGCAGACAGCCGCCGGGCATTTTTTTTCGATAATATGGGCCTCATACTCCTGTCTGAAGTAGCGCAGAGTGGTTAAAACGGGGTTTGGCGCGGTCTGACCGAGACCGCATACCGAGGCCGATTTGACCAGCTCAGCCAGTTCTTCCAGTGTCTGGAGGTCGTCCATGGTGGCCTTGCCCTCGGTGATCTTGCACAGAATATCGTACATCTTGGGATTGCCTTCACGGCAGGAGATGCACTTTCCGCAGGACTCGTCCTTGGTGAAGTCCAGGAAATATTTGGCTACATCCACCATGCAACTGTCTTCGTCCATGACCACCACTCCGCCGGAGCCCATGATGGCTCCCAGCGGAGGAATGGAATCATAGTCCACCGGTGTATTAAGGTGCTCGGCCGGTATAACTCCTCCGGATGGACCGCCAAGCTGTACGCCCTTGAACTTCCTGTCGTTCTGGATGCCCCCGCCCAGGTCGAAGATAATTTCACCCAGCGTGGTACCCAGCGGGACTTCAATCAGGCCGGAGTCTTTGACCTTGCCCACCAGGCAGAGGGTCTTGGTGCCTTTAGCAGTCTTGCTGCCTGTATTGGAAAACCATTCAGCCCCGTTGAGAATAATCAGGGGTATATTTGACCAGGTCTCGACATTGTTCAGGGTAGTTGGTTTTCCGAAGAGACCTTCGTTGGCTGGGAAGGGTGGTCTCTGGCGGGGATTACCGCGTTTTCCTTCTATTGAAGTGAGTAGAGCCGTCTCCTCTCCGCAGACAAAAGCCCCGGCCCCGGGGAATATGTCCAGGTTAAAGCTGAAATCGGTCCCTAAAATATACTCACCCAGGAGCCCGTATTCTACAGCCTGGTTGATGGCATGGCTCAGCGTCTTGATAGCCAGGGGGTATTCAGCCCGCACGTAGGCATATCCCTGCCTTACATTGCCGATACAGTAAGCCCCGATCGCCATACCCTCGATCAGCGCATGGGGATTACCTTCCAGCACAGCCCGGTTCATGTAAGCGCCGGGGTCGCCCTCGTCGCCGTTGCAGACCACGTATTTCTCCGTGCCTTTGGCTGCCCGCACAAAACCCCATTTGGTGGCGGTTGGAAAGCCTGCTCCCCCTCTTCCCCTCAGCCCTGATTTCTTCAGTTCAGCCAGCACTTCTTCCGGCTGCATCCGGGTCAGGGCTTTTGCCATGGCCATGTACCCGCCCCGCGCGATATATTCATCGATGTTCATGGGATCGATATCCTGGTTGTGGAGGACCCGGACCTCCTGAAGTTTAAAGCGCGGGTCCCGGGGGTCCTTGGTCCACTCCGTAACGGGTCTGTTCCCTTTACAATGCTCTTCTACAACGCGGGAGACCTTATCCTGAGTCAGATTGCAGTAGACTGTCTTTCCTGTTTCGGGGTGGATTACGGTTACCGTCGGTTCCTCCCCGCATAGTCCGATACAGGTAGCTGCCGAGACCACGATATCTGACAGTCCGCGCTCTTTTATTTCCTTTACGAAGGCTTCCATGGTTAGATTGGCCCCGGAGGAAATGCCGCAGGTGCCGAGGTGTACCTTTACCCGGGTCTTGCTTTTATTCTCTTCCAGCCTTGACTGGATTTGACTCATCAGGGCATTCAGTTCTTTGACCGAGCGAAGTTGATTCATATCGTGTCTCCTATTTATAGCTACTCAAAATATCCTTCAGGTCGGACGGTTTGACTTTACGGTAAACATCGCTGCCGATGGCGATTACCGGCGAGAGTCCGCAGCAGCCCAGGCACCTGACCACGTCCAGGGAAAATCTGCCGTCATCTGTAATACCGCCCGGCTCCAGGAAGTAATCTCTCCTCAAAGCATCCAGGATTTTTTGACCGCCCTTGACATAGCAGGCCGTGCCTTTGCAGACCTGTATCACGTACTTGCCCTTGGGTACGACGGTGAAAAAATGGTAAAAGGTCAGTATGCTGTAGAGTTTGCTCAGGGGGATATTCAGCTCCCTGGAGAGCAGGTCAAGCACCGGAGCAGGTAGATAGCCGCAAAGCTCCTGCGCCTGCTGGAGGATGCGGATGGTGGCTCCGGCTTTTCCCTTGTTTCTATCCAGTATGTCTTGAAGCTCCGTAAAAAGTTCGAGCTTTTGCTGCTCGGTCTCGAAGCCCTTGATATCTTCATTTAAAACGTGCAATGTCATAATTTTCCTCCAATTTAATAACCCTGTCCTGTGGCAGGCAGTTTTTTCAACAGGCGTAGTACCGCAAAGGCCAGTACGCCGCCGGCTAGCGCCGTAACAAGCTGAGGCCAGGCCATCATCTGGGCTACCGCGGGCGCCACCTGCTTGTTGACCAGCAGACCGATTACAATCGTGCTCGTACCGTACAGGAAAGCAAACTTGATAACGCCGCCGGCAATCATCCCGGCCCAGAAGTTCATTTTTGACAGGTAGTTGAAGGTCAATACCAGCAGGGCATTGCCTACTATGATGAACGGGATCATGGGGGCCAGAGCGGGGGACAGCAGACCAGTTGCCAGGGCGATTGAGCTGGGCAGGAGCCCTATCAGCAGGCCGTCCCGTGCTCCCAGCAGTGAGACGCCGATGATCAGCGTGGCGTTGACAATGGCGCCGGTGATCAATTGCTGTTTGATCAGCAGCGGGGCGGCAATCGCGATGCCGATCAGTAAAGCCAGAGTCAGGAGGGCTTCTTTTCTTAAGGACAATACATTCAGATTCGTTTTCATATTGTTATGCTCCTTTTATTTAGCAGCTCTTTCTTCGATCAATTCTTTCAGCTCGGGCGTGCCGTTTCTGGAAATGTAAGAGGTATGCAAAAGGTGGTGGGATTTTTCTCCCAGCGGCTGGGTGAGGTATTCCTGGTATATTTTTTCAATAGAGGGATTTTGATGGGACCTGCGGCAGGGCAGGTTTTTATCCTCCTGATAAAGTGACTGTGCCCGCAGGTTTCTCAGGGATAAGTCAAAGCCTATGGGCTGTCCTCCTCCGCCTACGCACCCTCCGGGACAGGCCATCACTTCAATCATGTGGTAGGGGGACTTCCCGGCCCGGATTTCTTCCGCGATTTTCCGGGCGTTGGCCAGGCCGTGAACCACGGCGACATTTACTTTAAGGTCATTAACGTCCACGGTAGCCGTGCGGATTCCCCGCATCCCCCTGACCGGTTCGATCTCGATCTCTTCAATATCATAGCCGGTAATAAGCTTGTAAGCCGTTCTCAGTGCGGCTTCCATTACCCCGCCGGTCGCCCCGAAAATCGTGCCGGCCCCGGAATAAATACCCATTAGTTTTTCCGGAGGGGCATCCGGCAGGTTTTTAAAGTCTATGCCTGCCTCCCGGATCATATGGGCGATTTCACGGGTTGTCAGTACGTAATCTACATCCCGGTACCCGCTGCTGCACATTTCGGGCCTCTGCGCTTCGAACTTTTTGGCGGTGCAGGGCATGACTGAGACGGAGACGATCTTTTCAGGTGGAATCCCGGCTTTTTCCGCGAAATAGGTCTTGGACAGTGCTCCGAACATCTGCTGCGGCGATTTACAGGTTGAGAGATTGGGGATCAGGTCCGGGTAGAACTGCTCTACGAATTTGATCCAGGCCGGGCAGCAGGAGGTCATCAGCGGCAAGACTCCGCCGGAAGTCACTCTTTTGACCAGTTCGCTGCCCTCTTCCATAATGGTCAGGTCGGCAGTGAAGTTGGTATCAAAAACAGTATCGAAGCCCAGCTTTTTCAAAGCGGCATGCATTTTACCGGTTACCAGCATACCGGGAGCAAGTCCCAGCTCTTCACCCAGCGCCACACGCACGGCCGGTGCTTCCTGGACCACCACATGTTTCCGGGGATCGTCAATAGCCTGCCAGACAGCCTCGATATGGCTCTTCTCGGTGATAGCGGCTACGGGGCAGACATGGATACACTGTCCGCAGCTCACGCATTCCGCGTTGCCCAGTCCTCTTTTTAACCCGGTAGTCACGACCAGGTTCTCGCCACGGTTGGCAAAATCCAGCGCTCCTACCGTCTGGACCTCTTCACAAATCCTGATACATCTTCCACACAGGACGCATTTATTGGGATCCCGGACGATGGCGACACTCGTCTCATCCCTGGGCAGGTTACGCGGTTTGTGATCAAAGCGGATCTGCTTTACGCCCAGTTCCGAGGCCAGGTCCCTGATCTGGCAGGTATTGGTCCTGATACAGGTAAAACATTCGGTGGGGTGATTGGAAAGAAGAAGCTCGATGAGCATCTTCCGTATGTTCCGTATTCTCGGAGTATTCGTCCTGACAACCATTCCTTCCTGTACCGGGCGTACGCATGAACGGCTGATATTGCGTTCCCCCTCGACTTCCACCACGCAGATGCCGCAGGCTCCCTGGAGGGCCAGCCCTTCCATATAACATAATCTGGGTATCTTGATGTTGACCTTGCTGGCGGCTTCCAGGATAGTCGTGCCCTCGACAACGCTGACCTGTTCGTTATCAATAGTTAATGTGATCATTTAATCTCCTTGTAGCCGGTGTCCTGGTATTCAGGATATTTTTTTGACAGGTGGATATTTCTTTTACACCTTCCTTGTACCATTTAAACTCTCCGGGAGTAATATCAGCATCCGCTTTGATAACGATTCAGCTAATTCAGAGGATTAGGCATTTATGCCTATTCGGGAAAAGGAAAGAGGGTATTTGTGTTCTGACCTGTTTTTCCAGGCCTGTTGGCTTCATAAATGATTGAAAAACGCCGTTTGATTTGGGGGAAAAAGCCTATTGCAAAAGGAAAATTCGGGATTAAAATATAATATATGGAAGGGAAAGACCGCTACAATCCGGATGTTTACAAACGGCTGGATCTTGTCCGGAAGCAGTTCCAGGCCCACAGGGCTGAACAGCGCCGGCAGGAAGCTGTTGAGCGCAAACAGGAGGCGGCCGAACGCCGGCAGGAAAGGCTGGAGGCCTTAAAACAGAACAGGGTGAAAATAGGCAGGATCGCGGCCTATACCCTGATGGGAATAGTCCTCCTGTCGGTGATCGGTGTGGCTATCAGCGGAGCCTTCAGGTAGAGCTATTATCGTTCCGGCTTTCTTTGCACATGTGACTACACGGCAATGCGGTCGTCGCCTACGCGCCTGGTCAGCTTCTTCTCATCCATGTATTCCAGCAATGCCAGCACATATTTGCGGCTGCTCTGAAACATGTCCCGCACTTCGGCAACAGTGATCTTGCCGCTCTGTTGGATGTAGTCCAGGATTCTGGCCACCATTTCGTTATAAGCTTCAGCAGCAAAGACCACACCGGCTGTCGTCCTGACTACCTGACCCCGGTCTATCAGCAGGTTAAGAAGGTCCTGCTCCAGCGCGATTTCCGTCACCGGAGAATAGGGGTTCTTCCTTAACTGCTGCATAAAGGTTTCAATTTTGGACTGCTGTGAGTCTGATAGCCTGATGTTGAAGTCCGGCAGGCGTATCAGAGAGTTTTCCTCAACAATCGTTCCCTGGCTGCTTAGCTTTTGCAGGGCTTCCTGGAAATATGTTCCCAGCTTCATTTTGCTGCTGATTTCGGCCTTGGGAATACCTGTACGCAGGGGGAATTTACGGTGGTAGTCACTCACCAGGGCAGTCAGGGTGCTGACCGCCTGCTGCCAGGCCTCGGCCGTAAAAAGAAGGCTGTTTTTCCCTTCACCCAGACCGACCAGTTGGCCCTGGTGGAGAAGGGTGTCAACTGCTTCCCTGGCTGCCTCCGGAGCAAGGTTGCTCTGCGAAATCAGGTCGGCCGCTTCACGGGGCTGCCTGGCCTTTAGGCTGGCCAGCAGGACCTGCTCTACCTTGCCTTCACCCCGTGTTTTAAGATTTTCGATAATTTCAGCACGGAAACGGCGGTGGCGTTGCTTGGGATGGGCTTCTATTACGATCCCTCCACCCAGGGTATCCATTGGCGAGCGGATTACGTAGCGGTCCCCGTTGACCACCGCCAAAGGTTCATCCAGGACGAACTGCACCCAGGTGGTCTCTCCCGGCTGTACATCCTCTTTCTCCAGCATTCTCACACGCGCCATGACCTCGGCCGATCCGCAGTGCAGGCTGACCTCGGTATTGTGCCTGAGAGGACGTTCGAGCCGGTCAAGCAGGCGGAGGCGGGCATCCAGCAGCGTGGTTGGCCTCAGCCAGCCCGGACAGGTAAGGATGTTGCCTCTCCTGATCTCACTTGAGTTCAGTCCTACCAGATTAACCGCCACACGGCTTCCGGGACTGACACTGTTAAGTTGGGTCTTATGGGTCTGGAGACCTCTTATCCTTGACTTTAAAGCGGGCGGAGTGACTTCCACTTCCTGGCCCAGCGCGAACTTGCCATCGATCAGGGTACCTGTTACTACCGTGCCTGAACCGGAGATTGTAAAGACCCTGTCGATGGGCAAACGCGGTTTACCGATATCACGTCTGGGTTCCGCCTGGCTGAGGCTGGAGGCTATTGCCTCTTTCAATTCCTCAAGTCCTTCTCCGGTAACTGCCGACACCGCCAGGATAGGCGCTCCGGCAAAACCGGTGGGTTTGAGCAGGTCTTCAACCTCCATTCCCACCAGTGTGACCTGGTCCTGGTCTGTGAGGTCAGACTGTGTTATTACCGCTATGGCCCGCGGTACTTCCATCAGGTCCAGGATATCCAGGTGTTCGCGTGTCTGTTGCTTAACGGATTCGTTGGCGGATACGATCAGCAGCACCAGATCCATACCGCTGACGCCTGCCAGCATATTTTTTATAAAATGCTCGTGTCCGGGAACATCCACCACTCCAACTTCAAGTCCGCCGGGCAACTTCAGCCAGGCGAAGCCGAGGTCGATGGTCATCTCCCGGGCTTTTTCTTCGGCCAGACGGTCGGGATCTATACCCGTCAGGGCCCGTACGAGCGTTGATTTTCCATGGTCCACGTGTCCTGCAGTGCCGATTACAAACATAGGTACGCTCCTTGTGCCGGTGAAAGGTACGGCATACCATTCCACTATATACCGATGTGTCACACGGAAACACCGGAAGATATTTATACCTCAGGATGAGGGTGAAAAAATCAGGTTGTTTAGGCCTCCCTGATAATATGTTTCAGAGCTTCGATCACCTCCGTGTCCTGTTCGGGAAAAACGGTACGGGGATCGAGCAGTAATAGATTATCGCTGATACGTCCTATCACAGGGGGGTCGTGCTGCCTGAGCCGGGCGGCCATTTTTTGCGCCATAGCCGGTCTGGTGGGATCGCCGAAGGCCAGGAGAAAGGTAGGCAGTACGGCTCCGGGCAGGCTGCCGCCCCCTATCAGGCTTTGGCCCTCCGTTACCCTGGCCTGTCCCCTGAAATGAGCGCTCCACAGGGCGGCCCGGCGTTCAATCTCGGAGGGTGAAAGGGAAATCATGCGCCAGACAGGCACCTTGGTCAGGGCTTCTCCTTTCAGGTAGTGAAGAAGGGTTGCCGCCAGGCCTGCCAGGCGGGTCTTGTCCACGCGAAGCGCACGCACCAGCGGGTGTTTCTTCAATTTATCTACAAGGACTTTTTTCCCCGCGATGATGCCTGCCTGCGGTCCCCCCAGCAGCTTGTCGCCGGAGAAGAAGACCAGGTCCGCACCTGTCTTTACAGCCTGCTGTATGGTCGGTTCGGCTGCCAGGCCGAACTGTGCGGTATCCAGCGGACAGCCGCTGCCCAGGTCATCCAGCACCGGAATTTGATATTGCTTTCCCAGAAGGACCAGTTCTTCAAGCGATACCATCTGGGTGAAGCCGACTACCCTGAAGTTGCTGGAGTGCACGCGCAGCAGCGCGGCTGTGCGGGGTGTCACAGCCTGTTCGTAATCACGCAGATAGGTGCAGTTGGTTGTACCCACCTCCACCAGTTTTGCCCCGCTCTGCCGCATGACCTCGGGAATACGAAATCCCCCGCCGATTTCCACTGCCTGTCCCCGGGAGACAACAACCTCTTTTCTTTTGGCCAGGGCTGTCAGCCCCAGCATGACGGCCGAGGCATTGTTGTTGACTACCAGGGCGGCTTCCGCCCCGCTCAGGCGGCAAAGCAGGGATTCGACGTGGATATGTCTTGATCCGCGCTCACCGCTGCCCAGGTCAAATTCCAGGTTGTTATACTCCAGTGATGATGCCTGCATGGCGCTGACGGCCTCGGCACTCAGCGGAGCGCGTCCCAGGTTGGTGTGAAGCACCACACCCGTGGCATTAACCAGGGGGCGCAGGCTGGGACGGGTGAGTGCCAAAACCTGCCCGCAGACATTTTCTACTATAGATTCCATGCCGGGGGCAGCTTTCCCCCGTCCGATTTCAAGGCGTGTAAGACTCAACGCTTCCCGTACCAGGTCCGTGATTATCTCACGGGGTAACAGGGTATTCAGTTCCCGTATCTTTTCATGTGCCAGCAGCTTATCTACGGAAGGAAGTGAACGCAGATTATTGTCCATGGCTTTTATTATAGACTATTGTACGGATAATAGACCAACGGCCTGCGCATTCAGGTGTGTTCTGCCTGTTTCATTTATTTTCCGCTGCGGGCTTTAATGTGCAGATTTCTCCAGAGTATTAAAGCCATCATTCCGGCCAGCCCGGCTATCATCAGCCACAGTCCTGTTGCGGAAGAGGCAGGCGCCTTGGCGGGTGCTGCGTTTACACTGAAATTGTACGTGTCAATCACGATTCCGGACCAGGGCTGGGCGTATTCCAGGGTTACCTCCGATGTTCCGGACATAAAGACTTTAAAAGTCCATATCTCGGTGCCCGGACGGCCCGAAACAGGCGGATTGACGGGCTCCGGCGGCACCCATTCATATTCCATTAGTTTCAGAACTGCCGTATCACTGATCCCGGCCAGTTGCCAGGAGAATCCCGTGGAGTGATTTGACTCCAGGCGGACGACTATTTCATCACAGCCGTCTACGTCAAGCACGGCGCCGTTGTCATTATCGTCCAGGGGAATTATCACAGAGTTATTACCTGATGGCAGAGCGAGTGTGGTACGGGTATCCGGGAGATAGGAAGCAGTTGCCGGTAATGAGCCACCGAGTACCAGGGCCAACAGGACTCCAAACATCAGTATAACTTTCATCCATGGTCTGGTCATTTCAATCCTCCTGAAATATCATAACGTCACTAAAGTCTGTGACTATTTTAGCATAATTCCGTTAGAAATTTTCAAATCAACATTAGAAAAGCCTTTGCCCGTTCTGCGCACGCTCAGTGTACTTGTGAACAATATCCGGAGGATGCCGGTTCTTAAACGAGGTTGTCCCGGAATGAATGTGTATGATATTATTATCTGGTAAAAAAAGACTGAAGAAAAAATCCAACCAGCCCTGATGATGCTGCGGTAACCGCTGGTGGCCGTGCCCGACGGGAGAGAAGTCGACGCCGGTATCTAGTGTAGTGTCTCATAAACAGATTTACCGTAGCTTGAAGCTAAAAGCGCACTGAGACTGTAAACTTAATTAACTGGCACTACACTGGCATGAAACCTCCGGAGACTTGAAAATAACCTGATGAACCTTGTAGCAGCACAGCCAAATGTTATTAAGTATAGTTAACCGAATAACACTGAACAAAATATCGGTGAAGGAGTAGAAAACCGGTCTGAAGATGGGAAAAACGATTGCTGAAAAGATATTGAGCCGGAAGTCCGGCACGGATGCCCGTGCGGGTGATATTGTCATAGCCGGAGTGGACCTGGTCTTTGTACAGGATACCACCGGGCCGTTGACCATCCGCCAGTTCCAGGAAAGCGGACTACAGGTAGCCGATAAAGAAAAAACCGTACTGTTTTTCGATCATGCGGCACCCAGCCCTGGTTTCGCTCTCTCCAACGACCATATGTTTCTGCGCCAGTTCGCGGAGCAGAGCGGCGTAAACCTTTCCGATGTAGGAGAAGGGGTCTGTCATCAGAGAGTAGCGGAAACACTGGCCAAGCCCGGAGATGTGATTGTGGGGGCTGATTCTCATACCGTTACGGCGGGGGGACTGGGGGCTTTTGCCACGGGAATGGGCTCTTCCGATATTGCGGTTGCCATGGGACTGGGCAAGACCTGGTTCCGCGTGCCGGAAACATTCAAGGTACAGACCGCAGGCCGGTTCGGACGGTGCGTTTCTTCCAAGGACCTTATTTTACACCTGATAGGACTGATAGGCGCGGACGGTGCGACCTACAAGGCCCTTGAGTTTTGCGGTGCGGCAATAGATGAGATGAGTGTTCCGGAGAGGCTTACCATAGCTAATATGGCAGTCGAGGCCGGGGCCAAGGCGGGTATTTTCGCCTCCGATAATAATACCCGTGAATACCTCGAAAAGCAGGGGCGGGGTCAGGACTACCAGCCCATTTCCGCCGATTCCGACGCTGTTTATGAGAGGGTAATCGAAATTGACCTTGATAAGCTGGAGCCTACCGTTTCGAAGCCCCATACCGTGGATAATACGGCCAGGGCCGGCGAGCTCAAGGGGACCAGGATACAGGAGGTCTTTATAGGCACATGTACCAACGGGCGGATCGAAGACCTGGCCCTGGCGGCTTCTATACTGAAGGACAAGAAACGCCATCCTGGGACGAGGCTTATTGTCGGTCCCGCCTCCAGGACCATCCTGCTGGAGGCCATCAAAGAAGGTTACATAAGCACACTGGTAGAAGCCGGGGCGATTATACTGCCGCCCGGCTGCGGGGCCTGCCTGGGATTGCATCAGGGCGTACTGGGCAACGGCGAGGCCTGTTTGTCCACGGCCAACCGCAACTTTAAAGGCCGGATGGGTAACCCGGAATCTTTTATATACCTGGCAAGCGTGGCTACCGCAGCCGCCAGTGCCGTCAGGGGTGAAATAACCGACCCGCGCGAGGTGGAGGAATGTTAAAGGGCAAAGTGTTCAAGTTTGGCGACAATATTTCAACGGATCTGATCGTGCCGGGCCGTCTGGCGGGACTGCGCAGTAATTTGCCGGAGCTGGCCAAACATGTCCTGGAGGATGCCGATCCGGGCTTCGCCTCGCGTGTAAAGCCGGGAGATTTCGTGGTCGGAGGGAACAATTTCGGGCTGGGTTCCAGCCGCGAACATGCTCCCCTGGTTATCAAAATGGCGGGCGTAAGCGCGGTGCTGGCCAAATCCGTCGCGCGTATCTTTTTCAGGAATTCCATTAACCAGGGACTGCCGGTCCTGATCTGCGATACATCTCAAATCGACGACGGCGATACACTGGAGGTAGACCTGGCGGCTGGAACGATCAGAGACCTGAGTAAAGGCATTGACCTTACTTTTGGTAAAATCCCACCGGTGATGTTGAATATTCTTAATCAGGGCGGGCTTCTGCCCTATATAAAAAAATACGGCGATTTCAAACTATAATGAAATATAAGATAATAGCCGGTATTTTCATTTATAAGACCATTCTCATGCCGTCAGCAACAAATTCCGTTTTATTCAGAGGCAATGACCTGAAATAAAGACAGGAGTAAAATATTCATGGCTTATACAGTAACACTTATTCCGGGAGACGGGATTGGCCCGGACGTTACAGCCGCCGCCAGGAAAGTACTGGAGGCCACGGGAATTGAATTCAACTGGGAAATAGCCGAGGCAGGCGCCAGTGTCATGGCGGCCCAGGGTACCCCTCTGCCGGAGTCGGTTATCGCTTCAATACGCAAGAACAAGGTTGCCCTGAAGGGACCGGTTACCACACCGGTTGGGACCGGATTTCGCAGCGTCAACGTTGCATTGCGCAAGACTCTGGACCTTTATGCCTGCCTGAGGCCCTGCAAGACCTATCCGGGAGTACCCTCCCTCTATCGGGACGTGAATATTACCGTGGTCAGGGAGAATACCGAGGACCTCTATGCCGGCATCGAATATGAGAAGGGTACCCCTGAAGCGGTCAGGCTTCTGAAATTTGTTACGGAAACGCGCGGGAAGGTCCGTGAAGACAGCGGTATCAGCCTGAAACTGATATCAGAGACCTGTACCAGGCGGATTGTTAAGTTCGCCTTCGAATATGCCCGGGCTAACAACCACCGCAAGGTGACGGCAGTTCATAAAGCCAATATAATGAAATTTTCGGACGGACTCTTCCTGTCGGTAGCCAGGGAGGTCGCCAGGAACTATCCTGATATTGAGTTCAACGATGTGATTGTCGATAATCTCTGCATGCAACTGGTGCGCAACCCGCGGCAGTTTGATGTGATGGTCCTTCCCAATCTCTACGGTGATATTGTATCCGATCTGTGCGCCGGGCTGGTGGGCGGACTTGGGGTTGCCCCAGGAGCGAATTTGGGGGAAGGTCTGGCCGTTTTTGAGCCTACTCACGGCAGTGCTCCCAAGTACGCCGGACAAAATAAGGTCAATCCCCTGGCCACCATCCTTTCGGGGATGCTGATGCTGCGGCATTTGAAGGAGTTCGAGGCTTCGGAAAGGCTGGAAAACGCCGTTGCGTCCGTTATTGCTGAAGGCAAAGACCTGACCTATGACATGAAGGCGGACAGGTCAACGGGTGCGGGCACTTCGCGGGTAACCGAGGCCATCATCGGGAAACTCAAGGAGGGATAGCAGGCCGGGTTGCTTCTCTCACACTGCGTCCGATCCAAATTCTGCGGTCCTATCTCAGGCCGCCGGCCTTGAGTACGTATTGGAAAAGCTCTTTGCTGAAATCAAAGGCGAGTTGCACATTTTCAAGCTCTAGCTCCACATTGTTGTAATACTGGAGGATCAAAATATCCCCTTCTTCCATTTCCGGCAGTATACCGCCGAAGAAGAAACCCAGCATCTCAATTGAAGCGCAGTACCGCTGTACCGCGGGGTGAGAGAGCGGCATATCGATATAAATGCTTTCAATGCGCCTGACGCAGAGCTCCCTCAGGCGGAATTTGACCAGGTCTTCCAGGTCCTGCCCGTATTCTTTCACCATCAGTATAGCCTGACTGGCATCGGCCAGGACGGTAACATCCACCTGGGAACGTTCCGGGAGTTCAGGCATCTCACCGGCAGTGAGGAAATTTCGTTTCAGCCTGCCATGTTCGTAAATACGCCGCAATATCCCTGTATGGTGCGGCGGAAGATAAACATCGCGCAAAGGGCCTTCGTTCAATCTGGCATAAAAGAAAACGTCGGGACGGCGTTTGGGGACTTCTGCTTTCTGGATATTCTTGAAATACATAGTTGCCGGTACATCCCCCAGCAATATGCCTGTTTCAAAGGCGTCCCCGGAAATACCCACCAATTGAGAATAGGTATGCTCCGTAACCGCCTCGGCAAACTGCCCCAACATGCCGGTACTTTTACAGTAATTTCTCAGATAAGCTTCCATTTTCCTGAAGATTCCGCCTCCCCTGAATCTCGGATCAACGATTGCCTGACCGGCTTCACCGACCGGGGAATAGGGAGTTTCTTTGATTACCGAAACATGTCCGATTATTTCATCAGCAGGGTTTAGCGCTACCACAGAAACCATCAGACCGCTCTCAATCATTTCTCGAACTTTCTCGGGAAAGTATATCTGATCTGTGAAATAGGTATAGCCATAGCAGCGATAGACACACCTGGCCAGGTTAAAGGATTCTTCCGGTCTCATCAGCCGAATCGTGATATCCTTTTCTGCGATCGGTACCGGTTTCACCAGCATGACCGGCTGTGACTGCGCTTCCCTGATAAGATCGTCCGCTTTCTTATCAGGCAGGTTCTTAACGAGCTCAACTCTTTTGCCATTGCGGCCCAGGTTCAGGAAATGGACCTCGTCGGCAAAGGCTTTCATCAAAATTGTACCCAGGCCGGACAGGTGCCCAGCCTCCAGATTCTTGTAGTTAAAAGGCAGACCGCGGTCCTCCACCGCGACTACAATCTGACCCGGCCGCCGCAATAGCGTAATATCGAAGTTGCCAGACTCGTCTTCAAAGGCATGTTCAATAACATTTACGCAGGCTTCCTCAACTACCAGTTCCAGCCGGTATGCATCCCTGTCATCCAGTCCCAGCTTACCAGCGGTCTCACGGACCATGTTGATAATTCCTGGCAGAAGCTCCAATCTGGCCAGAAGGGTCAATCTGATAATTTGTTTTTCGGGTGTATTCACAGCATGCGCCTCCAGGGCTGGATTATGATATTGATAACAATAACCCTGCCAGGTGCGGAAAGTCAATAATTTCTTTTCAATCCCCCATTAATCCGGCCAGGATGCGGTTGGAGACCAGCACACAGGCCGGGGCCAGGCGGTACACAGCGCCGTCACGCCTCAGTGACCCTTCACCGGCCAGCCGGTCCAGGCGTGCGGCCAGCCCGAGTATATTTTCATCGCCGTATTTTTCAGCCAGATGGCTGATATTCAGCCCTTCCCTGAGAAGGCGCAGGCGTAAAATGGCCTCTTCGACGGCTTTTTCCTCTGCCTCCAGGACTTCCGTTTCCTCTATCTGTTGGCAGGGAGATGAAATGTATGCGTCCAGGTCGGCCCTGTTTTTGAAACGCTTCCCTTCAAGGTGTGAAGCAGCGGCAGGACCCAGTCCCAGGTATTCCCCTTCCCGCCAGTAATTGAGATTATGGAGACATTCATAGCCGGCCAGCGCGAAATTAGAGATCTCATAGTGGTAAAATCCGCGCTTTTCAAGCAAAGCGGAGGCATAATCATAAAGGTCCGCCTGATCGTCATCCGAAGGCAGGCCGGAGGGAGGGTTCAGGGCCAGCGGGGTATGCCGCTCCAGCGAAAGACAATAAATAGAAAGATGTGGGACCCCCAGGCCTGCCAGGGTCTCCAGTGTAACGGACAGCGACTGCTCATCCTGGCCCGGGAGGCCCAGGATCACGTCCGCCGAAATGTTCTCGAACCCGGCCTGGCGAGCTTTCTCTATAGCCGTAACCGCCTGGTCAGCGGTATGGACCCTGCCGACGCTCTTCAGCTCGGCGTCGCAGAGCGACTGTACGCCGATCGAGATGCGGTTAAAGCCGAGAGACAAAGCCTTTTCCAGCAGGGGAGTCCCGGTGGATTCCGGATTGGCTTCCAGGGTAGACTCCGACAGATCCGAGAGCCGGAAGGCCTGTCTCAATCCGTCAATGAGCTGCTGTAGTCCCTCAGCGCCCAGCAGGCTGGGAGTACCTCCTCCCAGGTATAGTGAACTGAAGTCCAGCCCCCGGTAAGAGCAGGCTTCATGCAACACCGCCCGTATATACGTCCCCAGTGAGTCCAGCCGATGAGGCAGGGAATAGAAGTCGCAGTAGCAGCACTTTCTCACGCAAAATGGGATGTGGACGTAGAGTCCCCGCATCAGTCCTCCATTTTGAGTAAAAGCAGGAAGGCTTCCTGCGGGACCTCGACGGTACCGACCATCTTCATACGTTTCTTGCCCTCTTTCTGCTTCTCCAGGAGCTTGCGTTTGCGGGTAATATCGCCGCCGTAGCATTTGGCCAGGACGTCCTTCCTTACCGGGGCGATATCCTCGCGGGCGACGATTTTGCCGTTGATGGAGGCCTGAAGTGGAATCGAGAACAACTGGCGGGGTATCAGTTTGCGCAGCTTGTGAATCAGGACCCTGGCCTTGCTGATGGCGCTGTCGCGGTCAGAGATATAGGAGAGCGCATCAACCGGGTTATCCTTGACCAGGATGTCCACTTTCACCAGGTGGCCCGGTTTATATCCTGTGAACTCGTAGTCCATGCTGGCATACCCGCGGCTGACGCTCTTGAGTTTGTCATAGTAGCCGGTAATGATCTCGGAGAGAGGGAACTCATAGGTAAGCATAGCCCGCCGCTTGTCCGGGTGCTCCATATTGGAGAGGTGACCGCGGGTGGCCTCTGAAAGCTCCATGACCGAGCCGATATGATCATTGGGAACAATGATCCTGGCCTGGATGATCGGCTCTTCAATGTGGTCGATATACTGGGGGTCAGGGAAGCGGGAGGGGTTATCGATCATCAGCTCCTCTCCCTGGTTGGTCACCACTTTGTAAATAACCGAGGGCATGGTTGCGATCAGCTCCTGGCCGTATTCACGCTTAAGCCGCTCAAGGGTAATATCCATGTGCAGCATACCCAGGAATCCCAGCCGGTAGCCGTGGCCGAGGGCGGCGGAGGTCTCTTTCTCAAATATTATCGAGGAATCATTCAACTGGAATTTTTCCAGGGCAACGGTCAGCTTGGGATAATCATTGGTGCTGATGGGATAAATTCCGCAGAAGACCATTGGCTGAGCCCGCCGGAAGCCGGGAATGGCCGGGGTTTCCGGGTGGTCGGGCGAAATAATGGTATCGCCGACGTGGATGTCACCCACATCGCGGATAATCGCTCCCATATAGCCCACCTCGCCGGCGCTCAACTTATCGCAGGGAACCAGTTCCGGCGTAAAATAGCCCACCTCGTCCACATCGAAAGACTTGCCGGTGGACTTGAGTGTGATTTTCACACCTTTGAACAGCTCGCCGGAAAAGACACGGATGTGGGGGATCACCCCCCGGTAGGAATCATAATATGAATCGAAAATCAGGCATCTTAAAGGGGCCTCGTTGTCCGCTTTGGGCGGGGGAACGCGGCTGACCACGGATTCCAGCAGCTCCGGAACGCCGCTGCCGGTCTTACCCGAGACCAGCAGTGCGTCGGTAGCGGGCAGTCCCAGCATATCCTCGATCTGGACGCGGCAGTCATCCACCATGGCATTGGGCAGGTCTATCTTGTTGATAACGGGTATGATCTCCAGTCCCGCGTCGACAGCCAGGTAGGCATTGGCGATGGTCTGGGCCTCTACCCCCTGGGTGGCATCGACCAGCAGGATAGCCCCTTCACAGGCGTTGAGGCTGCGTGAGACCTCGTAGTTGAAATCGACATGGCCGGGTGTGTCGATCAGGTTAAGGATATAGTTCTCACCGTTGGCGGCTTTATAGGGAATCTTGACGGACTTGGCTTTAATGGTTATACCCCGCTCACGTTCCAGGTCCATGCTGTCCAGGACCTGCTCGTTGTCCTTGGTATGCAGCACCCCGGTAAGCTCAAGGATACGGTCAGCCAGGGTCGATTTGCCGTGGTCGATATGGGCGATAATACAAAAATTCCTGATATTCTTCATTACAGTTGAATATTAGCATGAGCACCCGCCGCAAGCAAGGAGGTAGGAGAAACGACTGGCTGTCAGGAATAAAAATACTTATTCATTAATCAAACCAACAAGTAATGCCTTACCTTGTTTGCAAATTATTAGCTGAATAGATTAAAATCCTTGGTATCTATAAACAGTCAGTGATAAGTTTGGGTAAAGAGAAGACTATGCCTAAAAATTTATTATATGAAATATGCAACTTACCAGTTCAGATATGTGATACTTATAGCCCCAATTCAAATATTGTACTCCATTGTGGATTGACACAGGATTTTTTACAGTCTCTTCCTGAAAGTTCAATAGATCTAATCATTACATCACCCCCGTATAATCTAGGTAAAGAATACGAAACAAAAACTTCTATTGAAGAATATTTAGAGACACAAAGAAATGTTTTAGTTCAATTAGTCAGAGTGCTCAAAAATACCGGGAGTATTTGCTGGCAAGTCGGTAACTATGTCTGTGATGGAGAATTATTTCCACTCGATATTTTTTACTATAAAATATTAAAGGAATTGGGACTAATTCTCCGTAATCGTATAATATGGCGTTTCGGACATGGATTGCACGCGTCTAAACGATTTTCAGGTAGATATGAGACTATTTTGTGGTTCACAAAAACGAATAGTTATTTATTCAACCTAAACGAGGTAAGGATTCCTGCTAAATATCCCGGTAAACTTCATTCAAAGGGACCAAACAAAGGCAAACCTTCTGGAAATCCAAAAGGTAAAAACCCTTCTGATGTTTGGGATATAATAGCGGAAGATTGGGAAAGCGGCGTTTGGGAGATACCTAACGTAAAAGCCAAACATTGCGAAAAAACCATCCATCCTTGTCAATTTCCTGTGGAGCTGGCTGAAAGATGTATCCTAGCTTTAACAATTGAAGGTTCTTCAGTATTCGATCCATATGCTGGAGTAGGTTCATCACTGATTGCTGCTATCAAACACAACCGTCAAGCTATAGGAAGTGAAAAAGAAAGAAAATACGTAGATATTGCACAAAAGCGTATTGAAAATTTGTTCTCAGGCAATTTGCCAATAAGGTCTCTAGGAAAACCTTTACATCAACCTCAAAAGGCAGAAAAGGTGTCTCAAGTTCCAATTGATTGGATTCGTGATAAAGAAACAATCTATTATGGAAATATTAATGATATAAACGTTTAACTGTATCAAAAGTAATACGATATGCATTAATATACATCATATTTTATATTTACTGAATAATCGGAGTAAATATGCCTGAAGAAAATTCTTTTAGTGGTGAGATACGCGTTTCATCGAGAATTGTTGATTATTTAAGTTCTGGGTTATATCATTCACCTGCTGCATGTTTGAAAGAGCTAATTAACAATTCGTTCGACGCCGACGCTAAACGGGTTGATGTTTTCGTCAAGCCTGATGCTGATAGAATAATAATCGAAGATGACGGAGAAGGGATCAATCGCGACGTCTTTGTGAAGCATTTTAGTCGAATTAGCGAATCACATAAAAGGGATGATTCAGATTATACCCGTTCTGGTCGTCCTAAAATTGGAAAAATAGGAATTGGTTTTATTGCTGCAAACGAAATATGTGATGTTATGGAAATCGAATCCACCCAGAAAGGAAGCCCGGACCTTCTAGAAGTAACTATAAATTTTGATCTAATGCGGCAAGACATTTCAAATCGTAAGCGAACAGAAAATGAGTTTGCCAAAGCAGATTATGAAGGTACCGTCAGTCAAACGGATATTGACTCCCATTATACTAGAGTGTTTCTTAAAAGAGTCAGGGGTGAAGCTAAATCGATTCTCTCAGGTGTTGGAGCAAGCCAATATTCTTCTGGAAAGAGGAACCTTTATGGCTTAAAACCTGAATCAGAATTTAAAGAACTTAAGGATGAAAAATTAAAGACATGGTCTGAATTCAATGAGTATTCTAAAAACCGACTTGAGGTGGCTCTTAATGTCCCTGTAAGGTATCATAACGGCTGGGTACCACAATACCTGAAGTCGTCAGTTGCTAGTATTGAACAACATGTCGAGGAACTTAACTTTTCAGTGTTTTTTGACGGTAGTGAAATTAGGAAACCAATAGTATATAACCCTGTTGGAAAAGCTTTGATAAGTCCATTTGATTTCAATGGAGAACATGTATCAGCAAACGGATACTTTTATGCCCAACATGGATCACTTAAACCAGAGGAATTACATGGAATATTGATCCGTATACGAAATTCTGCAGTAGGAGAATTCGATCCTAGTTTTCTAGGATTTTCTCTGACACAAGGATCTCTTTTTCAAAATTGGATATCTGCTGAAATTTCAGCAGATGATCGTTTAGAAGAGGCATTAAATATAGATCGCAGAACTCTACGAATTGCACATCCTGCTTATATGGAATTACAGAAAGCTATTCATACTCATCTTGAAAAATTGATCAAACGAATTCGAAGTGAAATTTATATAACGGGAAGTAACGAAAGGAAAATCACCAGAGCAACCAAAGTACAACAAGACATAATGAAAGTAGCAAATGAGGAGATGATAAAAGTTTCCTCCATTGCTGCCAAACAAGTAAACACCGCTTGGTCTAATATTGGAAATGATCAATATACCCAAAGGAAGATCTTATACAAATATTCAGTGAATGAAGTATATGACATAGTAATAGAAATAGCTAAAGAACTATTATCACCGACACAATTTGATGAATTTATCAGTAAATTAACTAAACGGCTTAAAGGTTGAAAATGCATATTAGACCAGTCGATATAGCTATGTCAGAGGACCGACCTGAGAAACAGTTGGTTAGAGGATTATGGGTAGAAGAGGTGAAATCTATCGCTAAAAAAAACCCTGATAGCGAAGTACCCTGGTATCTTACATTAAGTGGAGCAGAAGGACGGGACATCCAGTTAATAATCGATCAGGGACTTATTCAACTAACTGAAGTCAATAGTATTTCAGATGTTCACCAAGGGAAAATAGTTGCTGTTGAAAGAAACAATCAGGCTATTTTACAATTACAAAAAAGATTTATCGGGCTCCGAATAAAAGAAGTTAATTTTAGTGAATTGATACGAAATGATAGCAATTTCACTTGGCCACAGGGAGAAGATATTAAATGTTGTTGTGCCCATATAATCAATCTTGATTTGAATACATCCTTAATGGCCAGACAAGAGAATGAGCGAATAATCTTTCCTGTTGTCGAATGGATAAAAAAATTGTGCACTATCCGCACTCCGAAATTCAAGAAATGGGTACTATGCCTGACTCTGCATGCACAGATAGACTGGTCTGATGAAATAAGTGAATATATGAGCTCATTTTTATCGGAAAATATTGGACGTGAGCCAGTTTTTGCGAATTACTGCAAACGCCTTTTTGGCGAAGAATTGTATTCATACTTAAGTCAAGGAGTACAAACAGATTTCAAACAATTCAATCGTACAGATCAACAAAAACTAATAATGGTTATAGTTCCAAAAATGATTTCCCGTTTGGTCCATAATGATGGATGGCAAGTTCACACACAGAATAATTTATGCTATGGTTCAGAAGGACATGCCCCGATGGCAACATGGATATTTGAATTTACATGGAACGAGAAATTTAGCGCAACTCCAGATGCCATTTATCGCTCGGCCCTTCGTGACATTTTTTCAGCCATTGGCACTATTACACAACAAGGCGAGATAGAGACATCCTCAATTTGGGCATGTAGTTAATTGAACATTGAATTCACTCTTATTCATAAAAATATATTCTGTTTGTTTATATAACTAACTAAATATAATTTATTTAGTATAATTGCTTTTTTCGCTATACTTTCTTGCGCTTCCAGCGGCCGGACTGAAAATAGAGTGCGAAGATGACGGCCCTCGTCAGTATGCCGATAACGATAGCCCAGCGCACCCCGTAAACACCCATTCCGGTATAGCGCGAAAGATACCAGGCCAGGGCCACCTGCACCCCCAGCATGGTTATCAGGTTGGTTATCATCTGCATCATGGTATCCCCGGCGCCGTTGATCGCCAGGCTTAAAGAGACCACCAGTCCCCAGACCAGGTAGGAAACGAGCTGGATTTTGAGAAATTCCGATGCCAGCTCAAGGAGAGCGGGATCATCATTAAACAGGCTCAGCATGGGAATGGACCAGAACCAGATTACGATCATACAGACCAGGGAGACCGCGGTAGACAGGAGAACGGCCCACCAGCCCGTTCTATAGGCCTGGTCCGGTTTTCCCGCACCGAGGTTTTGACCCACCAGCACACTCCCGGCAAAACCGATGCCGCTGGAGAGGTTTTGCAGGAACTGGTCAATTCTCTGAGAGAGAGACTGGGCTGCCACAGCCAGTGTGCCGAAAGGGGAAATAAAGCTAATCAATATCAGCTCCACGATACTCTTCTGGGCAAAGGAAAATGAAGCCGGGATGCCGATTTTGACGGTGCGCCAGATCAGCCCCGGGTCAAAACGGAAATCTTTGAAGGCGAGGGAAATCCTGGTACGGTGGCCGAGAAGCAGCCAGAGGGCATAGGCGGCAGCGAGTCCCTGGGTAATAACATTGCTCAGGGCAGCCCCGCTGATGCCCAGCCCCGGCAGAGGGCCCCAGCCGAAGACCAGCAGGGGACAGATGCCTACTTGAATCAGGCGGTAGCTGACGCTGATAATGAGCGGATTGACCACATCTCCCGAGGCCTGCATAATACTCTGACACATCTGCACTGCCGCCAGGGTGACGATGCCCATCAACTGGATTTTCAGATAGATGGAGCCGTCAGCTACAACTGCGGCATCCACGCCCATCACGGACAGTATCCAGCCGGAGAAAAAGAGGCCCACCAGGCCGACCAGCAGAGAAAATCCCACCGCAACCACGAAAGCCTGTTGTGCTACCTGGTTGGCGCCGGTTTCATCCTTCGCCCCGATGAACCTGGCAATCATGGCGACTATACCGGTAAAAAGCCCGAAAAGGATGGAATTAACCACCATCACTACCAGCCCCGAAATACCCACACCTGCTATAGCCTCCGCTCCCAGTCTCCCCACCCACATCATATCCACGGTGGGCCCCAGCAGGTTGATGGTATTTACTACCAGCATGGGCCAGGACAGAGACCAAAGATTACGCACGATGTTCCCCTGGGTCAAATCACGACGCGGAGTAGAACCGGCAGAATAATTTCCTGAGGGCGTTTTCATCTTAAGAAGCGAGATCCTTCCGGCATGAAAATACTTCAGCGGCTGATATAAGGGAAAGAAGTGATGTCATTCAGATTTAATTCTACCAATTACGCCGGTCAAAAACAAAAAACTGATTGGCTTAAGCGATTTAAAAAGCGGGAATATTACTGAAGGCTTTATCGGAAGAGCCGGGCCGGCGGACAGTTAGACTTCGAATTATGAAGGTTGCTCCAGGTGGGCTGTATCATTGAGGGTAATGAGCCTGAAAGCGCCTTCCCTGAACTGCAGCCGGCTGAGGGAGGCATTCCGGATTTCAAAACGGCGGTAGACGGTGTAAGGGATGCCCAGGGCGTGCATGATGATGATCTTGATATTTATTTCGTGAGCGACCAGCAGGACCCTCTTTTCCGGGTTCTGCCTTTGAACAAATTCAAAAGCGGTTACTGTCCTGTCTGCGACCTGACTGAAGCTCTCTCCCTCCGGAAAGACCGCCCGGGAGGGGTCGTTGATGAGGTGCTGGAAGAGGTCCGGCCAGTTTTTTTCTGTCTGGCTTCTGTGAGCGCCTTCCAGCCGCCCCTGGTTGATTTCCATCAGTCCTTCCAGAGTATTGACTGCGACTTGATGAGGTCCTGCGACTATCTCAGCGGTATGCAGCGCCCTCTTCAGGGGGCTGGAAAAAGCCGCGTCAATTTCGAGTCCGGCCAGCCTGGTTGACAGTCTTTGTGCCTGTGCCAGACCGCCGGCATTCAAGTCTTCAGCCGACCAGCCCATGTAAAAGCCGGTGCGGTTGGATTCGGTCTGTCCGTGACGTACAAGCACTATTTCCGCAGTCATACTATCTCCTTACCCTATTTTACCATAACATTCAGACGCGTGGATTTTGGTGTGTGCTAACCGGATGATAAACCGGCATGCGTGAAAGCGTGTTGTTGAATTAATAGTCTGATTATGCTATACTACTCTCAGGTAAAAGTGGGAAGAAAGCCCACTTTTTTGATTGTAAGAAACTAATATACACAGTACCTTTAAGTGATATTAGCAGGCTGGAGGTTAGGTTCAAAATGAAGAGCGATTTTTTGCTCGCAATAACTCAACTCTCCGCTGAGAAAAACCTACCCAAAGAGGTGGTGCTGGGGGCAGTGGAAGCTGCCCTGGTATCTGCCTACCGCAAAGAACATTTCCTTCCGAATCAAAATATCGCCGTCAAGATAAGCCCCGTCACGGGCAGGGTTGAGGTCTGGGCGGAAAAGATCGTATCGGAGTCAGTGGTTGACGAACGTAAAGACATAACGCTCTCCCAGGCCAAAAAAACCAATCCTGAGGCCAAAATCGGTGATGCAGTTATGGTGGAATCAACCCCTGCAAATGCGGGACGCATTGCTGCACAGACAGCCAAGCAGGTTATTCTGCAGCGTTTGCATGAAGCAGAACACAGCGCGATATTCGAGGAATACGTAGGCAAGTCCAATGACATCATCACAGGCGTGGTGCAGAGAATTGAGGCTAAACAGGTATTTGTGAATCTCGGGCGGACCGAAGCTTCCCTTCCTCCCACTGAACAGACCCCCGGGGAAAGGTATAGAATTGGGCAGAGATTAAGGGTTTATGTGGTGGAAGTAGCCCGCACCGCCAAGGGTCCCAGGGTCATTGTTTCGCGCTCCCACCCCAACTTATTACGCCGTTTGTTTGAGCTGGAAGTACCTGAGGTCTTCAATGGTATCGTAGACATCAAATCAATCGCACGAGAAGCAGGTTTTCGCAGCAAGGTGGCTGTAGCCGCGCGCCAGGAAGGTATTGACCCGGTTGGTTGCTGTGTGGGACTGCGTGGAATACGCATTCAGAATATCGTCAATGAGCTGAATGGTGAAAAGATAGATGTCGTAGCCTGGAATAAAGATGTCCCGGCTTTCATCGCCAATGCACTAAGTCCGGCACAGGTATTAAGTGTAGAATTGGCCAATGATATCTCTACAGTAGTCGTACCGGACAAGCACCTTTCTCTGGCTATCGGAAAAGACGGGCAAAACGCCAGGCTGGCAGCCAAGCTGACAGGCTGGAGGATTGATATCAAAAGCGCCTCAGATGCAGAGAAAGAAAGGGCTGCGCGGATCGCGGAAGTGGCTGAGGTTAAAGAGGAAGGGGCTGCTGTATCTGCCGCTAAACCAGCCGAGGTCTTACCTGAGGCGGAGGCGGTGCTGACCTCAGTGGAGGAGGCCGTTGCTCAACCGGAGACCGGTTTAGAGGTTGAAGTAACGGAGGAGCAAGCTGAGGTCGAAGAGCCTGCGGCTGTCGAAGAGGTAACCGAGGAAGAGGTTCCTGTTGAGGCTTCTTTAGAAGACTCTGTAGAAGGCGAGGTTACAGAGGAAGAAGGGGGGAAGGCTGTGCAGGAAGAAGCCGAGGCCTCTACGGTACTCAGCTCCACCTTTATTCCACGCCGGATTATTCAACCACGTGAGGTTGGTAAAAGCCAGATACGCTTTGCCGAGGATATCTTTTCCACACGGCCTGGACGATCAGAGGACAGGCATCGCAAAAAAAAGAAGAGATTCGGTCATGGCGGTAAATCCAAGATAACCGAGGTGGATGACGAAAGCTAGGCCTGTTCAACCATTAAAAAAGCACCTTCCTCGAAGGACATGCATAGCCTGCCGCACGGAGCACCCGAAACGGGAGCTGGTGAGGCTGGTATACATCGAAGGAGAGGGAGTGGATGTGGATCTTTCCGGAAAAAAGTCCGGTCGCGGGGCTTATTTATGCCCGGATGAGGCGTGCTGGGTGAAGGCTATAACCAGCGGGAAGCTGGAAACCGCGTTGCGTACCAGCATTAAGACTGAAAACAGGGAAAAACTTGTAAATTATGCCAAAGGACTTAATAATACTTACAGTGGTGTTTAGAAGGAGTTAGCTATTGGCCAATATCGGAAAGCCTGGTGAAGTAAAAATCGGATCCCGCTCAACTGAGCAGAAGTCGCCCGTGATAGAGCTTCCGGTCTCGATGAGCGTTAAGGAGCTGGCTGAAATATTGCATATAAGCTCGATCGAAGCGATCAAGCAGTTGATGCGCAGCGGCATAATGGCAAATATCAATCAGATTATTAATTTCGATGTAGCTTCACAGGTGGCTGTCGGTTTTGGATATGATGTCAAAACGAAACCCAAAACCAAAACGGGAACCAACGTAGCAGGGAAGATCAAGAAGCAGGTAAAGGAAGAAAAAGGGCCCGATCTGGAAATGAGACCTCCCGTGATCACTATCATGGGACATGTGGACCATGGCAAGACTCGTCTGCTAGATGCTATCCGGCAGGCCAATGTAATGGATTCCGAGGCGGGAGGCATTACCCAGCATATAGGCGCCTACCAGGTGGAAATCGAAGGCAAGAAAGTCACTTTCCTGGACACTCCCGGACATGAAGCCTTTACGGCTATGCGGGCGCGGGGAGCTCAGGTTACCGATATCGCGGTGCTGGTTGTCGCGGCTGATGACGGCGTAATGCCGCAGACCATAGAAGCGATAAACCATGCCAAGGCTGCCGGTGTGCCTATTGTTGTAGCTATCAATAAAATAGACAAAACCGGAGCGAATCCGGACCTGGTAAAACAGCAGCTTGCCAATAACGGTCTGGTCGTGGAGGACTGGGGAGGAGATGTCATCGCCGTCCCGGTATCGGCCAAGGAAAAGAAGGGCATTCCCGATCTGCTTGAGAATATCCTGCTGGTAGCGGAGATAGAGGAATTGAAAGCCAATCCCTCCAAAGCCGCAGCCGGTGTTGTGATCGAAGCGGAGATGGACAAGACCCGGGGTCCTCTAGCCACCATACTGATACAGAACGGTACGTTGAAGACGGGTGATATCCTGGTTGCAGGCAATACCTGGGGCAAGATCAAGGCAATGTTCAACGATAAAGGTAAACAGGTCAGGAAGGCCGAACCGGCTACCCCGGTTGAAGTCCTGGGTTTGAATGGGGTGCCTCAGGTGGGTGATGCCATCAATGCAGTGGATGACGAAAGCCAGGCCAGAGCCATTCTGGTGAAAAGGCAGCAGCAGAAAGCGCCTGAAGCCAGGGGAATGAGGCTGGATACCTTCTTTGACGAGATCTCTGCCGGGAAAGTAAAAGAGCTTAATATCATTTTAAAGACGGATGTACAGGGCAGCGTTGAACCGATACGCAACTCGCTGGAGAGGCTGGGGACGACAGAAGTGCAGGTCAGGATCATACACAGCTCTACCGGCAATATTACCGAAGGCGATGTCATGCTGGCTCTGGCCTCAGAGGCACTGATTATAGGCTTCAATACCAATGTGGATACCGGTGCACGCCGGCTGGCGGACACCAAGGGAGTAGATATCCGGGTATACGCCGTGATATATGCGCTGCTGGATGATGTCGAAAAAGCATTGAAAGGCATGCTGGAGCCGACTATTGTTGAGGTAATCGAGGGAAGGGCTGAAATCCGGGCTGTTTTCCCGGCAGGCAAGGGCGTGAAGGTGGCGGGATGCTATGTTACAGAAGGGAAAATAGGCCGTAATATGCCTTTGAGGGTGATACGCAAGGGAAAGGTTATAGCCGATACCGGAGTGCTCAGCCTGCGCCGATTTAAAGATGACGTTAGAGAAGTGGCAGCGGGATTTGAATGCGGAATCGGTCTCAAAGAGTTCAACGATTTCCAGGCCGGTGACATTTTTGAATTCTACACCAAGCAAAAACAGGACTAACCTGAGTTAAAGCAGGATATATCCGTTTTCACCTCTTTATCAAAGGAATTCAATGCCTCAGACACATAGAATTGAAAAGGTTAACCAGCTTATCCGCCAGGAGTTGAGCAGCCTGTTGCAGAGTGAGGCCAAGGACCCCCGGCTGAGCGGCTATATATCCGTCAATTCGGTTAAAACGACGCCCGATCTTCGTCATGCCAGGGTTTTTGTCAGTTGCGTCTGCGAAGAAGAACGCAAGCAGGAGATCCTGGATGCCCTGCATAAGGCCGCCGGTTTCTTCCGCAGTGAGATGGCAAAACACTTTACCATGAGGCGTGTCCCCGAATTGCATTTTACCTGGGATACCTCCATTGAGCATGGCGCCAACCTGCTTGCCTACATGGATAAAGTATTATCCGAAGAACAGCCCGGGCCGGAAAAAGAGTAAATGGTTCGGCTGACCTTTTCCGAATAATCCATTGCTTCCCCGTGTAAAGTAATGGTGGTGCTTACGTTTTTTTTCATATTGTTGGCAGGAACTATGGACGGCATTCTTAACCTTAATAAGCCCGCAGGTATGACATCGTTCGGGGTGGTTGCCAGAGTCAGGCGGATAACCGGAGAAAGGCGCGCCGGTCATGCCGGGACGCTGGATCCCCTGGCTACGGGGGTATTACCGGTCTGTCTGGGTAAGGCTACCAGGGTTATTCCCTACCTCTTCGATGAAACCAAGGCTTACAGGGCGGAGGTGGAGCTGGGAAAGGCCACCGATACATATGATATCACTGGCAAGGTCATCCGCATGGGAGATGCTTCCCGGGTACAGAGGAAAGATGTTGAGGAGATGCTGGCCCGGTTTACCGGGGAGATTCTCCAGGTCCCGCCCATGTACAGCGCCGTCAAATTCGAGGGGAAACCTCTTTATAAACTGGCCAGGGCGGGTGTGGAGGTAGAGCGTAAAAAAAGGACGGCGCGGGTTTTCAAGCTGGAAATAACCGGCTGGCAGCCGCCTGTGGTGACACTGGATATAGATTGCGGAAAAGGAACCTATATCAGGTGCCTGGCCAACGACCTGGGTGAGGAATTGGGATGCGGAGCCGTTATGAAAAGCCTGGTGCGGCTGAGAGTAGGTCCGTTCCGGGTAGAAGAAAGTGTAACGATACCGGAACTGGAAGAAGCCTTTCGCAGCGGTGCGGGTGTTTTCCATATTTACCCGGCGGACTATGTGCTGCAATTGTTCGATGCCATCGTGGTCAGCAGGGAGCAGATGTGTTCCCTGGTCCACGGCATGCCGGTTACACTGGTTCCCGTCTGTCACGGTGATGTTTCAAAAGAAAGCCCCTCCGGCTGCTGCCGGGCTTATACACAGGACGGCATGTTTATCGGAATGGTAAGATATAAGAATGAGCAATGGTATCCTGACAAGATAATCTGTAATTTCTGCTTTCAACAATAGACCGAACTCAAGCCCGGCGGTTTGCGCGTATCCCGGGCTTTATGATATCCTCAGTTGGCTGATAGCGGAGGAAGGTGATTGACATGGTATATGACTTTCATACACATACCTCTTTGAGTGACGGCGATCTCTCCCCCATGGAGATGGTGCGGAGGGCGGCAGTAAACGGGTACTCCGCAGTTGCCCTGACGGACCATGCCGCAGCAGGCGATATGGAGCGGATAATCCCCGAAATATGCCGGGCATGCGCGGCGGCCAGGAAATACTGGAATATCCTGGCTATACCGGGCATCGAGCTGACGCACCTTCCGGCGGCGGCCGTCGCGGAAGCGGCACGTACCGCCAAAGAGCTGGGCGCCTGGATCGTGGTAGTCCATGGAGAGACCATCGTTGAACCCGTGGAGCCGGGTACCAACCTGTCAGCCTTAAAGAGTCCGGACGTGGATATTCTAGCCCATCCCGGTCTGCTTACCCGTGAAGAAGCGGAGCTGGCTGCGAAGCTGGATGTTTTCCTGGAGATAAGCGCCAGGAAAGGGCATTCCCTGACCAATGGACACGTGGCAAAACTGGCTAAAAAAGCCGGGGCCAGGCTGCTGGTAGACTCCGATGCGCATACGGACAGCGACCTGCTAACGGATGAATTCGCCGGGACGGTCATCCGAGGAGCGGGGGTAGACGAGGCAGGCTGCCGTGCAGCCCTGGTCACCAATCCGCAATTTCTGATAGAAAAACTCAGGGGACGGTTTGGCCTGTAACAGGAAAGGATGATTCCCGCTCAGACAAGTAAAGGAATGCCGGAAGCTTGCTCCTGGTGGCCTTCGCCCCCTACCCGCAGGAAGGAGAATCTGCGGGTAGGGGGCCGTGGCCTGTGAATATGGAGAAACAGGGTAAAAGTAGGATTGCGTCTTCAATCGCAATTAACAGTATAACAGAACGGGTGTTCTAATGCCAAGGGGTCAGATTCCGCCGGATACGGGCATTTTAGCGAATGCGTCTCAGGAGGGTGTTTTACCTTTATCCCTGTTACTATTTGAGGTTTCTAGTCCCAGGCTGCAATAGCGGCTACCCGGTCTCCTTCATCCACTTTCATGATGATTACGCCCTGGGTGGTGCGTCCCAGCACGGGAATGCCTCCGTCATCTCCGTCTTTCAACGGTGTTAAAATCACCATACCATCATTGGATATCAGCATCAACTGCTGATTTAGAGTGACCAGCTTTGCTGCCGCCACTTTTCCTGTTTTTTCGGTAACTTTCAACGTCTTTATGCCCAGGCCGCCGCGGCTCTGCCGCTTGTAACTTTCAATCTCGGTAAGTTTTCCGTAGCCGTTTATCGTGACCACCAGCAGGTAGGCGCCCATTATTGCCACGGACATGCTTACCAGTTTATCGCCTTCTTCCAGGCGGATACCGCGCACACCACCGCTGGTACGGGAGCTGCTGCGCAGGCTCTTGACGGTAAAGCGGATAGACTGACCTTCTTCCGTGATCAGAACCACATCGTCATTATCCGTGGCCAGATCCGCTGCGACCAGTTCGTCCCCTTCCTCCAAATCCATGGCGATAATGCCGCTGCTGCGGATCGAGTCGAAAAACTCCAGCGATGACTTCTTGATCTCACCCATCTTGGTAGCCATCAGCAGGTACGTATCCGGTTTAAAATCGGTTATGGAAACCACGGCAGTCACTCTTTCTCCTTCAACAATCGGGAAGAGGTTGACGATGGCCAGTCCCTTGGCTGTGCGGGAGGCATCAGCCGGTATTTCATGGCACTTGAGATGAAAGACCTTGCCCCGGTTGGTAAAGAAGAACAGGTTGTCATGGGTATCGGCCACCACCAGGAACTTGGCGGCATCTGCTTCACGGATGCCCATTCCCCTGACCCCTTTTCCCCGGCGGTGTTGAGAGCGGTAAACAGTCTGTGGTATACGTTTAATGAAACCTCGGCCGCTGAGAGTAACAACGACCCGTTCGTGGGGTACTTCTTCAACGGCAAACTCCATCACGGATTGTTCGCTTATCTCGGTACGGCGTTGATCACCGTACTTGGACTTGAGCTGACCTATTTCTTCTTTAACCAGGTAGAGTATCTTCTTGCGGTTGGCCAGTAAGTCCTCCAGGTAGGCAATGGTTTTAAGTACCTGCTCGTATTCTTCGATGATCTTGTTGCGTTCCAGATTAGCCAGGCGGCGAAGTTGCATATCGAGGATGGCCTGGGACTGTTTTTCTGAAAGGTTGAATCTGGACATCAAGTTTTTACGCGCTAACTCGGCCGTGTCGGATTCACGGATGGTCTTGATCACCGCGTCAATATGGTCGAGGGCAATTTTCAGACCTTCCAGGATATGGGCTCTGGCCTTTGCCCCGGCCAGATCGAACTTGGACCGCCTGGTAATTACCTCCTGGCGGAAGTTGATAAAATATTCCAGTCCCTCTTTCAGGCTGATTACACGGGGTTGCCCTTCAACCAGTGCCAGCATATTTACAAAGAAGGCTGACTGCATGGCAGTATATTTGTAAAGCTGGTTTAATACCTGCGGGGGCATCGCCTCCCTTTTAAGCTCCATCACTATACGCATACCCTGACGGTCGGATTCGTCCCGTACTTCACTGATGCCCTGGATCTTTTTATCTTTCATCAGTGAGGCGATTCGTTCGACCAGGGCGGCTTTGTTGACCTGGTACGGTATCTCGGTTACAACTATCTGCCGCCGGCCAGTCCCGCCGGTCATATCCGTTGTATGTACTTTTGCCCGTACCACTATTCGTCCGTGTCCGGTAGCATAGGCACTGCGAATACCGTCCTTGCCCAGGATGATCCCGGCTGTGGGGAAGTCCGGTCCCTTAACATACTGCATAAGTTCGTCCACGGTTGCCTGTGGATTGTCTACCAGAAAAGTAACAGCGTCACAGACCTCGGTCAAGTTATGCGGAGGAATGTTTGTGGCCATTCCCACCGCTATGCCGGAACTCCCGTTTACCAGAAGGTTGGGTAGTAAAGCCGGCAGTACCGAGGGCTCTCTCAGGCTGTCGTCGAAGTTTGGGATGAAATCAACGGTATCTCTATCGATATCCACCAGCATCTGCTCGGCTATTGCCGAGAGGCGGGCTTCCGTATAACGCATGGCCGCAGGAGGATCATTATCCACACTGCCGAAGTTGCCCTGGCCGTCAATGAGAGGATAGCGCATGGAAAAGTCCTGCGCCAGGCGTACCATGGCATCGTAGACCGAGGAATCGCCATGAGGATGATATTTACCCAGAACGTCTCCCACGATACGGGCGCTTTTACGGTACGGCGTGTTACGAAAAATTCCCATATCCTGCATGGAATACAGGATGCGGCGCTGTACCGGCTTCAATCCGTCTCTTACGTCCGGTAAAGCCCGTGAGATGATAACGCTCATTGCGTAGTCCAGGTAAGAGCTCTTTAACTCTTCCTCAATATTGACTTCACGGGTTGCCCCTACTACCATTCTCGGTTAACCCTCCTGTTCCCATTCTTTGTCTTCGTCGACATCTTCAATCAGTTCTTCCGATGACTCGCCGCTTTCTTCGATGAAGGGTGCTGCTTCACCCAGGTCCTCTTCTTCTTCAAACTCGGATCTGAAGACCCTGTCGTTACCGTACGGCAATATCTCTTCTAGACGTTTACCAGGGAAGGAGACCTGGTTAATCTGGCTGGGATCCTGGTATATTTCCCGGATGATAACCGAGATTGACTTTTCACTGGAGGCTACGATAGCGGCGGTATACTTGTTTCCGCCCTCCATCAGCTTGATTAATCGCTGTCCGTTTTTTGAAGGTACCAGTCCCAGGTATTCTCCCCTGCTGTTCAACACCGCCAGGCTGGAACCCTGGGGCTGAAGCGTTACCTTATCTCCGGCTGTCATCTTGACCAGCAGTTCTGAAGGAGCGATCTGGTAGAGATTCAGCACTCCCGCTTTGCCTATTTCTTCGATAAATAGCTTCGGTTCGGCCTTCTGGGTATTGCCTTCCGCATTCACCGGTGGTTCTTCGGCCAGGTGAGTTAGCCTTAGCAGATTTTTTTTAGCTATGGTGTTGTACTGGTCTATAGCCAGGGCCTGTTCATAGGCTTCCCTGGCTTTGTTATACTCACCCGTTTCAATGTAGGCTTTTCCCAGGCGGTTGTGGGCGTCGGCATCTTTGGGGAAGTGCTCAATGATAGCCTTGTTAATATCGATCGATTCCTGCCATTTACCCTCCATTGCGAGGGTAATCGCCTGTTTACTGCTCTGCCTCTTTAATTTTCCTGATTTATTTTCCTGGTATGACATCTTAGTACTCCGTAATTACCCTGACATACCCCGGGTAATCTTACTTATTTTACACTTGTCCACAGATTGAAACAAGCGCTTTATGTTAATCATTACTTTATACTTAAGGGCGAGTGTCCGGGTACGTCAGCCCTTCCCGAACACTATTAATATTATAAACAAAAGGGGATATTCTTTCAGATATCCCCTTTCCGAAATCGGCTGTATGATAACTGATGGAATATTGTTACATAATTACGGGAATAACAACAACCTAGTCTGTTTCCAGCTCGAAAGCACGGTGCAGGGCCCGTACCGCGTCTTTCATCCTGGCCTCTTCGATAATACAGGTTATCCTTATCTCAGAGGTTGTAATAAGCTGTATGTTGATTCCCTCCTTGCTCAGTGCGGCGAACATCTTGGAAGCATACCCGGGAGTATTTTGCATACCCGTACCGACGATGCTGACTTTGCCTAATTTGGAATTGGTGGTAATCTCCCTGGCTTTAATGGAGGTGCTTATCGGTTTGATCACCTCTAGGGTTTTTTCCAGATCGCCTCGCGTCACGGTAAAGGTCAGATCGGTAATATCTTCCGTGATCGCGTTCTGCACTATAGTATCAACACTGACACCGGCCCTGGCCAATGGTTCAAAAATCGATGCCGCTATACCCGGCTGGTTGGGGATGCCTGTTAAAGCTACTCTGGCTACGTTAAGGTCGTGAGCTATACCTCTGACCTTATTTCGCACTTCCATAGAATCTCCTCCATGAATCAATGTACCCGGACTGTCGTTGAAGCTTGAAGCTACCATTATCGGCATCTTGTAAACACCGGCCAGCTCTACCGCACGGTAATGTATAGCTTTAGAGCCGCTGTAGGTCAGCTCCAGCATCTCATCATAACCTATTTCCTTAAGTTTATGAGCTTCGGGGCAAAAACGCGGATCAGCGGTATAGATGCCGTCTACATCAGTGTATCTTTCACAGACCCTGGCTTTTAGACTAATGGCCAGGGCTACTGCGGTTGTATCCGAACCGCCGCGGCCCAGCGTGGTAATATCCTGCTCCCCGGCGATCATACCCTGGAAACCGGCTACCACCACGATATTCCCTTCATTCAGCTCTTCGACTATTCTCCCGGATTCCACTGAGAGGATCCTGGCTTTGCTGTACGAGTCATCGGTACGGATTCCCGCCTGGCGCCCGTTCAGGCTGATGGCCTTGTAGCCCATCTTGTGCAGGGCCATCGCCAGCAGGGCGCTGGAGACAATTTCTCCCGTCGAAAGGAGGACATCCATTTCACGGCTGTCAGGCTGATCGGTAATCTTGTGCGCCAGATCGATCAGTTCATCAGTAGTATCACCCATGGCGGAAATCACCACAACTACCTTGTTGCCGGCGTCATGCGTTTTGCCTACACGACGCGCTACATTACTGATTTTCGCCGGATCAGCTACTGAACTGCCGCCGTACTTTTGCACAACAATAGCCATATTGCTCCTTTTTTTAGGAAACCCGAAGCACTGGTCGTCGATATGCGGATATTATACGTCTGTATTTTTGCAGGTATCTTCAGTGCTTAGTAGTAAATGTTTCTAACTTGATAGCTTTCCGACCTGCCTGCTGCCCTGAAAATCGCAAGATTCATGGCTGTACCAATCTATTAATGATACCATAACCGGCTTCAATAGAAAAGCCCGAAGCACGGCCTTCTGCTTCTGTCAGCCTGTGTGCCCCGCTGGGCGTAAAGCCCGGGCCGGAAAGCAGGAAGGGAACGGGTTCAGGCGTGTGCGTCTGTATTTCGATGGGGGTAGGATGGTCGGGCATTACCAGCAAACGCAGGCTGTCCGCTTCAAAGCCTCTCAATCGGCTGATAATTTCCTGATCGGTCTTTTCAATAGCCTCAACTTTGTGATCGATTGAGCCGCTGTGCCCGGCCTCGTCGGGGGCTTCAACATGCACCACCACCAGGTCCAGGTCTTTCAGCTTCTTTATGGCCGCCTCTCCCTGTGCACGGTAATCATTGTCCAGTCCGTCCGTAACTCCCGGTACCTGGATTATTTCCATCCCGGCCATTTTGGCCAGTCCTCTCAAAAGGTCAACACCGCTGATCATGCCGGCTGTAAGGCCATGCTCTTTTTCGAAGGAGGGCAAAGACGGCACCTGTCCGCTGGGCCAGAAAAGCCAGATGGTTGTGGCCGGGAGCTCTCCCCTGGACTGCCTGGCCAGATTGACCGGATGCCCGGCCATGATGTTTTCGGAACGGCGCATCAGGTCACGCAGGATTTCGCTGCCCTGCCCGAAGGGCAGGTAACCGGCCACCGGCTTTCCGGGTATATCATGGGGTGGGGTACAGACTGCTTTGATTGCTTCTTCATGCCCTTTGAGTTTGAGGATATGACGGTAGCTGACACCCGCATAAAAGCGGGTGGAGGAGCTGCCGAGAGCTTCATGAAGGGAGGATATCAGTTCGGCGGCTTCAGCGGTGGTGATATGCCCTGCGGAATAATCACGCATCTTTCCGTTTTCAACGGATACCAGGTTGCAGCGAAAGACTGCCTCGCCTTCCAGGATATCGATGCCCATGCTCAGTGCTTCGATGGCGCTCCGGCCTTTATAGTAAATCCTGGGATCGTAGCCGAGGATGGACATGCAGGCCAGTGCGCTGCTGGGCTCCATACCTTCCGGAACGGTCCGTGCCAGACCTACCCGGCCTTTGCCGGCCAGGACGTCCAGATTAGGCGTACGCGCCAGCTCCAGGCAGGTCTTACCCCCTCTCTGGGGCAGTGGATGACCGGCGGAACCATCAATAATTAAAACGCAGTATTTCATGATATCTCACCTGATTTCGTGGACGGTTTGCTCAAAAAACCAAATCCGCTTATAATACTATAGGATGTCGGGGCGTAGCGCAGCCTGGTTAGCGCGCAGCGTTCGGGACGCTGAGGTCGGAAGTTCAAATCTTCTCGCCCCGACCATAAAAACCACAATATAATATTTCTCAGAAAAAATCCCCCCAACTTTCCCCGGCTTTTATTCTCCAGGCATCATTTTAAGGTTGACCTCAGCAGATGTCAATCGGAATGCCGATTGTATTTTTACTTAATGTTTTGTTGTTATTAGCAGAGAGGAGCGTATCGATGAACTCTCGAGTCTGCGTTGATGCCAGTATTGTACTGAGGTGGTTATTACCCGGTCAGCAGGATCTGCAAGTAGGTTCGCTTTTGGAGAAGTGGGACCGGGCCGGAATCGAGCTGATCGGTCCGCCGCTGTTCAGTATTGAAGTTACTTCATTCATCAGACTCAATGTTTTTCGTAAAATCCTCCTTCCGAAACAAGGGGAGATGGCTTACGGTTTATTCCGCGAGTTAAACGTAACAATTGTTGCCCCGCCCGATCTTTGTCATGTTGCCTGGGGACTGGCCGGAAAGTATGACCGGTCCCGGACTTATGATATGCAATACCTGGCAATTGCTGAGTTGGAGAACTGCGAATTCCGGACTGCGGATAAAAGGCTGATAAATGCCTTAAAAGAGAGAAACAAACGAATACGCTGGATAGATGAGGCAATCACCTGATAATTACATTGTAGTGCCTTTTTCCATTAACTGAGGTCTTTTTTCACCTGTATGGGCTAATGGATTGAGGCTGACCGGATGCAGATAGATATAACTACATAATGTACTTAGTATAGAGTTTCACCGTTCGATGAAAATGCCATTTTTCGTTAAGTAACATGACATAACAGGAAATGATATCCAGAATAAAAGATGAACTTGAATGTATCAGAGAAGATGCTTAATGGACTTTACCCCTGGCATAGGAGGCGTAAATACCCCCCAAGCACAGGGCTGTAAAGATAGCGAAAGCGATCCTGAAACTGTTCAGAAAAGCCGGGTAGTAATCCGGCGTTATCGCCACGGGACCGATGATTACAGCCATTACGATCATGGTAATACCCAGACTGAAGGTCTGCCCTACCGAGCGCATGGTGCTCATGACGGCTGAAGCGATACCCAGACGGCTGGGTGCGACCGAGCCCATGATGGCGTTGGAATTGGGTGAAGAAAAAAGGGCGAAGCCGATCCCCAGTACGACCAGGATAAGTATAATCAGGGCTATATGGGCGTCATTGGTCAGCAGGCTGAGCCCCAGCAGCCCCAGGAATAGACAGGCCATTCCCAGCGAAGCCAGACGACGCGGTTCGATTTTATCTGAAAGCCGTCCGGAAAGTGGTGAAAGAACGGACTGTACTACTGGTTGGACGAACAATACCAGCCCTGCCTGGGCGGGAGAGAATCCTTTAAGATATTGCAGATAAAGGCTGAGCAGGAAGGAAACGGCGAAGACAGCGGTGTAGCTGACCAGGGCGGCCAGGTTGGAAAAGACGAATACTCTGTTATTACGGAAAATGGAGATGTTCAACACCGGGCTTTTGGTACGGCTTTCCCAGGCCAGGAAGACAACCAGACCGATTATACCGATCAGGACCAGGATTCCGCCGGTGATCCCCGGCAGAATGGAAAACCCGTACATCAGGACGACCAGCGCCAGCCCGTAAATAATAGTCCCCGTATAGTCAAACTTCTCGCCCGCACTCCCCCGCCATTCGCCTTTGACTTTCCAGACCAGAAGCAGTATTACTATTATTCCTATGGGGATATTAATCCCGAAAATATAGCGCCAGCCCAGGTGTTCGGTAAGCATCCCGCCCAGGAAAGGTCCCAGCGCCGACCCGGCATAGACACAGGCGATATTGATTCCAAGGGCTTTACCTCGCTCTTCATGCGGGTACACAGCGGTAATAAGGGCTGCCGAGTTTACTGCAACCATAGCTGCCGCCGTTCCCTGGATTGCCCGGCAGGCGATCAGCATGACGGATGAATTGGAGAAAACCGCCAGGGCGGAGATAAACGTATACAGCAACATGCCGTAGAGAAAGATCTTCTTCAGACCCAGGATATCGGCCACCCGTCCCGATGGTAAAGCGAAGACGGCTGAGGTGAGTACAAAGGATGTCACCATCCAGCCGAGGGTGATGGCATCCGCTCCGAACTCATGGCTGATGGTGGGCAGCGCCACATTCAACGAAGAGGACATCATGGTCAGAAAGATTACGGCCAGCGAAGAGCTGACCAGGACGATTTTCTTTAACCCGGGTGACGGGGGAGAGTCCGTTTGATTAGAAGTCATCTGGCTTTCCATTGCCTTATAGGGGATCCCTGCCCTTTCGAAGTTGAGATAAACGCTGGTATCAGTATATTTCATTGCCGGGTTAAAAACCACTATCCGCAAGTTTCCCGTGGATGTCCTGCAATTTTTCACCGGATAAATATCCAACGAAAATGTCACCATGGGGGGAGTGAAATCGGACCGGGAAAAGGTCATTTATAAAAAACAAGCCCCGGTATGTACCGGGGCTTGTTGAGCGTTGCTGCTGATATAAGACTACCTGTAAAGTACTTCCGCCACGTCGTTCATCCCGAGTCCGATCAGAGTTTCTTTGGCCGGTTTGCCTGTGGTTGTGTCCCAGCCCATTTCGCTGTAATACTCGTTTGTCAGGTCCGGGGGATTTATGGTTATCCCGGCCCGCGGTCCGACGGTTTTGGGAGGATTGCCGATCATACGCTGCGGGAGCAGCCAGGGTGTGGTGATCCCTTCGCGGGCATTAAAGGCCTGGCGTATGGTATCGACACGCTGACCGGCCTTCAGGACTTCATCAGTGGTGTAATCCCATCCGGAAACTGTAGCCAGCGCCTCGATAAAATCATCTATGCTGCCGTATCCGTCGCCGAATACGATCATGCAGAGTCCGGCGGCGTTATAGGCCTGAGAAAGGCAGGCGCCGATTTTATGAGGGGCTCCGCGGCCGACTGTGGAACCGAAGTCGTAACTCGGCACAAGGCCCTTCGGCAGGGGGCCTTCACCATTCTGAGTGTGCCGGCCGGGCGTCGGTTCCGCTACATAGCCGATGGCGAAGTTCAGACCGCCCCGTGAATCGTGGGCGGGTATTTCCTGCCCTCCTACATGCATAGCATACTGCTCGGAGCCCTTGCCGATTTTCTCAGCGGCTATCCTGGTCCCGTCGGCAAGAATAGCGCCGAACCCTTCCCTTTTTGCCATTTTATCCAGCATCGCTATCATATTTTTATGGTTACCCCAGGTCATATCAAGACCGCCGGTGTCCTGCCGGGTAATAATACCGTTTTCATAGCATTCAATGGCAAAGGCGATGCAGGCGCCGGCGCCGATGGTATCAAGGCCATAACGGTTGCAGATGTCGTTGGCCTTGATGATGGAGTCAACGTTGTCATTCAGCAAATTGCCTCCGAATATAGCCTGGGTCTCATATTCAGGCTTATGGGCGTGTTCTCCCCACTGGTATTCGCATTCCTCCGTGCTCTTTTTCATGATGCCGCCGCAGGCTATGGGGCAATGCCAGCAGCCCCATCTTCTCTCCTGCTTGGCGACTATGTGCTCCCCATCGATCTCTTTGTAGGTAGGAAAGTCTTCCACGGCGGTTCCGCCCCAATTTTTACAGGGGGTATCATCGCCCGTAACACTCATGTTATACATACCGCAGGTACCGAAGTCTTTCATCAGCTTGGCGGAGCCCATATTGGCCAGGTGCTTTTTCCGCATGGCGGCTGATTTCTCTTTGTCGGCCACAGGGATATCCAGATTGCCCTTGAGCGCAATAGCTTTCAGTCTCTTGGATCCCATCACAGCCGCCAGACCGGAACGCGCCGCCGCGCGGCCCTTGTTGTTCATAACGGCGGACATGAGCGAAAGCTGCTCGCCGGAGGGGCCGATGCAGGCTACTTCGACGTCTTTTCCATGCTCGCTGCGTATAATATCCTCGGTATCAAAGGTATCTTTACCCCATAGACTGGATGCGTCCTTTAGCTCCGCTTTGCCGTTGTCAATCAGCAGATAGACCGGTTTTTCGGATATGCCCTGGAAGAAGACCGCATCGTATCCGGCGAATTTCAGGAAGGGACCGACATTGCCGCCGGAATTAGCGTCGCCCCAGCCGCCGGTGAGCGGGGATTTACCTACCATCACATACCGGGACCCGCCTAATGCATCCGTGCCTGTCAGGACCCCTGTGGTGATGCCCACGATCGCATCCGGTCCCAGCGGATCGACGCCGGGTTTCTGCTTGTTGAACAATATGTGTGCTCCCAGACCGTAGCCGCCCAGATAATCCCTGGCAATCTTTTCATCCAGAGGTTCTTCGGCTATCGTCCCCTTCGTAAGGTCTACCCAGAGAATCTTACCCATAAAACCATGCGCCATATTATTTCCTCCTCAATCCAATATCACATCCCGTTTCAAAACGAACGGGTTTTAATAAACTTTCCTTATTTCAGCCATCCTCCTGATTTTCTTTCCGAGATTTCATGGGGATTCATGAAGTATGTATAAAATTAATGTCCCCTGAAAAAAGGAAAATAATTTACTTTTCAGTCAGCTCGTGAAAATTCCGGGCGGCAGATATATTATGAGTTAGATGATAAAGCTGAACTAAGTCCATATTAGCAAGCTTTTTTGCATGCGTCAATTTTGTGTTATTTGTATGGTTCGCTGGGTTTTCCAGGCATGAATATTTGAGGTGGTAAAAAAGGGAGTTGCTACGGCATAGTATTATCCTATTTTCCGGTATAGTCGGGTACAGGCTGCCATTCCTTTTATCATATAAATCGGTTATAATCCTCTTAAATACGTAATGTTGTTAAAATACAACATCCGTGTTATCTACAAAAAACAGAAAAGACCGTATGAACAGGGTCCTACCAGTGAACAGGTCAATCTGGAAAATACATAGCTGACTCTGTATCGATTTGATATTATATACCGGTCTCTTCGCTTATTTTCAGGAGGTTAAATGGAAGAGAATATAACGTCTGGCCTGGAAAAAGCCCTGGCAGACTCGGAGACGGAAGCCGGTAACTGCTTGAAAGCCGCTCAATCCGTCAATCTGGCGCTGAAGAAATATATCCGGGTATTGAAGGAAGGCAATGTAAAGGAAATCCAGTCCACCATGAACGAAGTGGAAAAAACAGAACTGAATCTGCGGGAGCAAATAGCCGCAGTCAAAGAAGGCTGGCAATTCGATGTAGATTCCTATCTTAACAGCGGTGATTTCGTCAGGGAAGTTCTCTCAATTGCCGAACAAAAGGGAGCCCGTATCTTTGAAAGAGACGACCGGCTTTACAGCTACCCGGTACTGGTTCGCGTTTTGCCTGCCGAGCGTTCGGTATTAATCGATAAGGCCCGGGAAAAGAAGATCCGGCCGACGGTACTGGTGGACCGGCTTAAGGATTTACAGAAGAAACCGCCCCGCTTTCGCCCGGAGGCATTCCTGGAAGCGCTTTATGAGGCTTATCAGAAAGCGCTGCGAATCAAAGGGAAGCGCGAAAAAAATGCCGCTGATTCGGGAGAAGTGGTTGAGTTAGTCGGTATTTACGATCTTTTTACGCTCATGCCTGGTCAATCCAGGGAATATTCCCGGCAGGAGTTCGGCAGGGACATTTATCTCCTGGACAAAAGCGGAGTGTGTAATGCCAGGAACGGGTCCAGGTTAAGCCTGCCGGCCAGCACCGGGACCAAGATAAGCAGCCGGATTTTTAGCGTAATCAGTGAATACGGAGAAGAAAAGCGGTATTACGGTATTGCTTTTACATCCGGGGAGCGTTAACCATGGCTGAATGCCTGAAACCGGCGGACTGGCTGTCCGTAATGAAAAAGGAATATCTTCAGGACTTTATCAGGGAGGGTGGAACAGCAGTCAAATTCGTCATTCCGCTTGAAGGTGACGATTTTCAACAGATCAAGTCAGGACTGCAAGGTATTGCCGAACAGGAGAACTATGCCTGTTTCCTGATCGACGCGGCCAATGTTAAGGTCCACCTGACGGAACAAATCTTTTTTCAGATAGCCAGACAGGTTGATTGGGACAACCTGACTCTCTCTTTTTTACACAGGCTTCTTCAAGAGCATTACCGCCTACCGGAAGCTCAAGAGGAATTCAATCTTAAGAAGATCGCCGAGCTCAACGGCTATGAAGAGCGTGAAATCCGGGTATTCGTCAATACCCGGCTTAAAGACTCTCTGTTCCGCAACTATGCCATGACCCAGGAATTCCGCATTGCCATGCTGATGCTTTGCCATCATCAACTGGATAGCGAAGAAGTACCCGACGAACTCTGTTTTTCGATCAAGGCCTGGCTCAGAGGAGAACTAAGACTGATATCGGCCTTGAAACGTGCCCTCATTTTTCAAAAAATCGGCAGGCATAACGCTCGCAATATGCTCTTTTCCCTGACACACTGGCTGAGGTTGTGCGGATGGAACGGGATGATGTTAACCCTTGATATTTCCCGCTATCTTCAGGACCGGTCTAAAGAGTCCGCCGATACCCTTTACTACAGCATTTCAGCCCTGCTGGACTGCTATGAAGTCCTGCGTCAATTTGTGGATGATGCGGATGAGTCTGAGTATTGTTTCATAACCGTGCTGGCGCCTTCCAGGTTTTTAGATGAGAGTGACAGGCGGAGTGTCGATGTTTATGACGCTCTCAAGCTGCGTATCTGGAACGAGGTCCGTGATAAAAGGTACGTTAATCCGCTTTCTCCCATGATACGTGTTTCGTGTTGTGAAAATGCCTCCGGATAGACAGGAGAGACGAAATGATATATACCTCTAAGATTGAAAACCGGCGGGCCGTCGAGGCTTTAAGGTCAGGCGTGCCTAACCGGGATGCCGTTCGCGCTATGGGCAGCTCTCAGCCTGTTTTGGAAAAGGCCTTCAAGTCCAGACTTCAGGTGATCCGCGATGATCCCCGTCCGGGCAGGCCATCTCAGGGAATGCTGATAGCCGGCGGTTTCGGAGCCGGTAAATCTCACCTCCTGGAGTATTTTAAGCATATTTCTCTGGAGGAAAATTTCATCTGCAGTAAAATCGTTATCAGCAAAGAGACTCCTCTGTATAATCCGGCAAAGGTCTTTCAAGCGGCTTTAGAGTCCGCTGCGGTCCCGGAAAGGAGGGGATCGGCCGTTAATGAAATCGCTGCCCGTCTGGATTACAAAAGTGAAGCCTATGCCAGGCTTGTACGATGGGTCAATTCGGTCAACTCCGGGCTCAGCTCACAGTTCGCTGCCACTCTCTATCTTTATGAATATGCCAGGGGAGACGATGAGATAAGAGACCGTATCCTGCGTTTTTGGGCTGGTGATCCCTTAAATGTGACTGAAATACGCAAATCTCTCAGAGAGCTGGGCGAGGCAGCTACATACAAAATCGAAAAAATAGCGGCTAAAGAGCTGGCCCAGCAAAGGTACGCTTTCATCCTTCAGTTGATGCTGACCGCGGGATATTCCGGTTGGACGATACTAGTGGATGAAGTAGAATTGATAGGCAGGTATTCTCTGAAACAAAGAGCGAGGTCTTATGCTGAAATAGCAAGATTGATGGGAAAAATCGAGGGGACCAACCTCTCGGAGTTGTGCTGTATTTTGAGCATTTCGGATGATTTCGAGTCTGCGGTGATGGACTACCGCGCCGACGAGGAGAAAATCCCCACCAGGTTCAGTCAAAGCAGCCGCCCGGATGATGTGCTGATGACCGAACAGGCCGAACGGGGAATGCAGTTGATACGCCGGAATAAAATAGCGCTTGAGCGCATGAATCCCGGGATCACGCGGGAAATGTTCGATAAGTTACGGCGGATTTACGCTTCTGCTTATGACTGGGAACCCGGGACTGACTATATCGAACCGGACGTGACGGCGCGTATACGCCAGCACATAAAACGCTGGATTATGGAATGGGACCTGAAGAGACTCAATCCGGACTATCGCCCTCAGATAGAAAACTCGCAGCTTTCACCCGTCTACACGGAGATACCTGAACTGGCCGGGCCCGAGCCGTCCGAAAAAACTGATAACCGGGACGTCTTTTAAGATTGCAGTTCGATGATGAATCAATAGATAATGAGTCCGGTTCCACTGTAGAAGACCGGCTTTGGGAAAGACTGAAGCTTAAGACCGGAAAAACGCAGTCGGAACATAAGCGTAAGCATGGTTACCTGTTGTTGCAGTTGCCCCGGCAACCCAATCTGCCCCTGGAACACCGCCTGGAATGGGCCAAAGTCCCCTTCCGTTACCAGATCGAAGGTATCGAAATGCTTGTTTCCAGGCAAGCCCTGCTGCTGGCCGACGATATGGGACTGGGAAAAACCATCCAGGCCATCTCGGCAATACGCATCCTGGTATATAGAAAGCAGGTGGAACAGTCCTTGATAGTGGTACCGGCCGGACTTATCAGCCAGTGGAGCAGGGAAATCCGCCTGTTGGCGCCGGAACTGCATCTCAGCACGGTGTACGGCCCGGCAGAAGACAGGTCCTATCAATGGAGCACTCCGGCGCAGGTATTCCTGACCGGTTATGAGACGCTGCGCGAAGATTTTACCACTAATCCGCAATCACCACCCGGTCGGAGGGTCTGGGACCTGGTGGTACTGGACGAAGCCCAGAGGATTAAAAATGCCAAAACTGAAATCAGCCGTAAATGCAAGCTTCTGCTCCGTCAGCGGGCCTGGGCCTTGACCGGCACGCCTCTGGAAAACCGTATCGAAGACCTGGCCTCGATACTGGAGTTTACCCGTCCCCTGAGACAGGGAGATCAGATGCGCCGGATAATCCCAGGGGCTAAAATGCGGGAATTGCAGCGGAATCTACAGCTCCGGCGCAAGAAAAGCGAAGTCCTGCGACAATTGCCTCCCAAGATGGTATCAACTATCTATTTACCACTGACCGGGAAACAACGAGAGACCTATGACCGGGCAGAAGAGGAAGGTATCCTCTATTTGAAAGAAAAGGGAACCGGCGTACGCATCAGTAATGTACTGGAACTGATTCTCAGGTTGAAGCAGATCTGTAATTTCTGCCCGGTAAGCAAAGAGTCCGGTAAGATGGAGGATATGCTGGAGCGGATAAATGTTCTGGTAGCGGAAGGGCACCGGGCGATTATTTTTTCTCAGTTTGTCCAGGGAGATTACGGAGTACTGGCAATCTCCCGCAGGTTGAAGCAGTATCAGCCCCTGGTATTCACAGGATCGCTTAATATCCGTGAAAAGGATAACCTGATCAGAAAGTTCAAAAACGACCCTGACCGGAAAGTGATGCTCATCTCCCTACGGGCCGGAGGACAGGGACTTAATCTCCAGGAAGCCTCATATGTCTTCCATTTCGACCGCTGGTGGAATCCGGCGCTGGAACACCATGCCGAAGACCGTTCTCACCGCCAGGGCCAAACACTGCCGGTGCATGTTTACCGGTATACCTGCGAAAACACCATAGAAGAGAGAATTGAAAATATCCTTCAGTGCAAGCAGCGTCTTTTCAACGAGCAGGTAGACGATGTTACGATCGACCTCAGGCTGCGCTTGACCGAAGAGGAGCTGTTCGGGCTCTTCGGTCTTGTGCCGCCTCCCCGTCAACAGCGCAGCCCGGTATATTCCCCGATTCCCTGAAGCCGGGAAGCTGTCTTTTATACCGGGGGGAGAGAGTAAACAGACAAGTTTATAATCGAGGGAGTCGGGTTAGCAGGGTATGCAAATTATAAATTGGAAACATATTCCTCATACATCTCATTCAGAGTCTTATACTCAAGCTGGTCAACATCTACATAAGGCTGCAAGGCCTCAAACATCTTTGAATAGAAATCAGTATTAACATCAGCAGCTCCTATACTTAATGAAAAGTATATAATATTTATCTTATTAGCATCAGAAAGAGAAATGGCTTCTTCAACTTTTCTGATCAGTATATCAATATCTTCATCACTATATTCATAATCTCCATGTGTTATTGATGCATCAAGAGTCTCTTCATATAGGTTCTTAATACCGCTATCTGAGGCGAGGTTTACCAATTTCCCATTTGGATCATCCACTGTCCAGTTGCCTACAGATGTACTGATTCTCCACGGATTAATTCTATCTTCCATATTAAGAGGCATATTTCCATGGCACTGGGCCGGATTTTTGCAGACTCTGTACTCTTCAGGGCGCATATTTATCGGCATCGATTGCGCACAGTATCCCACAGCCCCGGTAGTAAATACATATCCTGCGTCAATGGCCGCTTTCGCCCAATCAAGATCGGAACATATGCCAGAAACATGCTGAATTTTAAAATTTACCAATCCTTCCATCTTCTCTCTCATTTGTCTGATTTCAGAAGTAAACTGCTCCAGGGTATAACCACTATCCGGAGGATAGTACCCTTTGTCAGCATGAACACCAATTCCATGTCCGCGATCATGTAATTCTTGTAATACATTAACATTCCAGGTTATACACCCTTCGACGAATTCGGGACTGGCTTCGAAAGTGGTTTTTGCTCCATATTTTTCAAAAATGTTTGCAAGCTCTCTGGCTTCATTAGCATGTCTATTAAATTGATTTTGATTATGCATTTCATTATCCCATCCCTCCAGGTGTACCATAAACCCAAAATAGACGGTACCCGATTCTCTATAATATCCATCATAATACTGTTCCTCATTTCCAAACGTATCAAACAGATATTTAGCATACCGAATCATCATATTGTATTTCTCTTTATCAATTTCGGTTAATGCAGATTGAATATCTTCGCCAAAAATTGTATTCGGTTGGAAATCATTCATCCTTGTCCAGGATGATTTACCGTTACCGCCATATTTGGTATGAGTAGTATTCAAAATCATTTCAACAGCATGGCTGGCATCAGGTTGAACATGATCTTTCAAAGATTGAACTCTTTGATATGGAACTACTATTTCTAAAGCAAAGGTTGAAGCCTCTCTCTCTGCCCAATATTCAACATCCGTGCAGGCATGCTCTCCTGGCGCTTCCTGTCTTTGTATATCATTTATTTCGCCTTTACAACCAACATTTGTATCTTCTCTATTGGCCGGCCCTTCCCAGTCGATCAAAAATATCGCCGGACCACTTTTATATCTTGCGAGCACACCGGTAGCCAAAGTTACACCATATGATTGAGATAAATAGCCAATGTCCCCGACCTCTGGAAGGCTTTGAACGAACCTGGTAACGTAATAAAGCCCGTCTTGACCGATAAAGCCGTTAAAATCCTCCTTGCCTTCACTTTTGCCTCTTCCTTCCGGGTCAAAAACAACAGAATTAAATCCGGCATTCACAAATTGTTCAGCTATCGGACCGCCGGGTATTTTATCTGTAAACGTAGAGCTATCACCCGTTCCCCCCGGGATCAATATTATTGTTGGAGCTCTGTTAGTCTTACTGGCGGCAGGATACAGTTTCACATATATTTTTGAACCACTTGTTCGGTTGACTACATGATATTCGTACAAACCAATTTCTTCGAATTCGATTTCATCATCAGCCATACAGTCTTCAGGGCACATGCCACTATCTTTTTCAAATTTGTCGCAAATACCGTCACCACATTTATTAAATGAAGGTTTGTGTTCAGTCTCAGGGACCTGTGTTTGTGTGGGTGTTGGCGCTTGAGTTGTTATTGGCACTGGGGTTGGTGGCAACACTGGTTTTGTTACAGGAGCTGGCGTTGTTGTTAACATTGGGGTTGTTGCCGGTAATGGGCTGGATTCAGGGGCTGTGATTGGATTAGAAGCAGGTAGTGTCAGCACAGGTGTTGATACTGGCTTAGCGCAGGCGCTGACAATAAAAAGCGTGAACAAGATAATGGCTGTTGCCATATAAAAGGCGTAACTTTTTTTCATCGCTAATAACCCCCTCTTTCGTGTTAATGATGATGGGACAATACGACAGATGAATAACCACTGTCAAATATACCCAGGTAACATCAGTAACTACGATCACCGACACCTGATCTCAGTATTCACTCAGAAAGCTACATTGTACCAATACTTCTGGAACAGCACAAACGTTTTATTTCTAATACAATAGTGAAACAAACTAAGAAATCATCCATACAGAGATAAGTGTTTTTTCCACCCTATCTCCCTATAGACCCAGCATTCACGCGCTTTATGCTGGGAGTGGAGCGAATGAGAAGACCGGGTTTCTTTTTCGGAGATTGCCGAAATAGTACCGGAACTATCGCTACAGACAGGCTTTTCACCGGCCAAAGGCTGGACGAGACTGGGCTGTACTATTACGGGGCTCGATATTATGATGCGGAGATAGGGAGGTTTATAAGCCCGGACACTTTCAATCTTGATTTTTCATATCCTCAGGGATTCAACAGGTATTCCTATTGTTTTAACAACCCATTACGATATAATGATCCTACCGGCAACTGGCCACCATGGGATCAAATCAAAAAGGCTGTAAAAACTGTTGGAGGAAAAGTTAAAGAAGGTTTACAGGTTGCTAAAACTAAAGTTGTTGAGATAAAGCAGGCTGTCACAACTAAAGCCGTTGAATTTAAACAAGCCGTCGATCCTGGGATTGAAAAAATAGAACAGGTTCAGGCGGGACCCGCTCAATCCTCGATGAGAGTAATTTCTGTCAAAAAAGGCGGATTGATAGACCGCGGTATATTGAAAACAATCGGAGGTAAAAATACCTGGGGCATGTCATTATATCCAGCAGGTATTATCCTAAATTCAGGATATTCCAATAGGGACTTGCAACATGAAGCTTTTCATCAATGGCAGCAAATGACATGGGATACCACCTTCGTTAGATGGTATGGGGCATATTTGGGTGAGTTGAATATTTTAACAGATGTATTCGGAAACAAGAATGAAGCTTACAAATACTGCAGTTTTGAACAGGAGGCAAGGATATATTCCGGAGAACAAGCAACTGTTCAAATACCTCCAAATTTGGACAGGGTTTTTGCCGCAGATCCCCGGTTGTCTCAAATGATTTATGACTTTTTCTATGATATCGATCCTTACTATTATATGTTAATTAAAGAATATAGCAATGAACAGCAAGAGGCCGCCAATGAATAGATATTTTATCAAACAGATCACTATATTTTTTCTTATGATAATATTGGTATCAGTTTGTTCTTGCGGAGCTGATAAGGGAACTCCTTTCTCAATCGAAAACAAAACCTATCAGACAATAACCATCTCTATTAATCATGATCAACTCAGTGCAAAAATGAAACCTTCCGAGAAAAGAGATTTTTTAACTGGTGCTATTCCACCATCAGATGCACCCTGGGCTCCTAAAACCTATCTTTTCGAAGCTAAAAATGAACAGGGTCAAATTATCTATTCAAAAGAATTCACACTAGAAGAATTAGAGGAAATCAAGTATGAAATTGTTGTAGTGCAGCAATAAATTATATTCAATAATATCATTTTAATATATATTTATCATATCTAATCTAGTAATATGTACCATACTATGTTATAATGAGGCAAGGCAACAGTAAGGAGGTCATTCGATGCTCAAACCAAGATCACCTCAAGCCTCATTTTACGGCTCTTATCTGTACGATAAGATCATTCCCGCCGGCCACCTGCTCAGACGCATCAACCAGGTGGTCGACTTTTCTTTTATCCATAATTTGGTCAAAGACCGCTATACCCCAGACTTCGGCAGGCCGGCTGAAGACCCGGAGTTCATGCTCCGGCTGTGTCTGCTCCAGTACCTCTACGGCGACTCTGACCGCGGAGTCATCGAGAACGCCCGCCTGAACCTGGCCTACAAATACTTCCTGGGGCTGGCTATCGATGAGGAGATACCGGACGACACCACCATTTCCTACTTCCGGGCTCAAAGACTGGGTGAAGCCAGGTTCCGCCAGGTCTTCGAGCAGATCGTCCGGCAATGCAGAGA
>JAFGOB010000034.1 GCA_016926695.1 Dehalococcoidales bacterium
AGTATGTAAAGTGGCAAGGGAAACAGGATTCAGGTCAAGCTTCGCTTGACCTGTAAAGTGCCACGGGCTCTGCCCGTGGGTATCTACAATGGGGAGAGACCGGAAGCGGCTGGCCAGCATCACCGAAAGCGCTTCACTTAAAACGGCACTATCGCCGGTGGAAACGGATGATTCTTCCATGGCGTCTCTGACGGTTCTCCGGTTTTCCAGGGCTGCAGCGTTTATCCATCCAAGGAATTGTTGCTGCTCGTTAACCACTGCCAGGGAGTCTCCGGCCGTCTCTGAAAGGCGCTGCCGTACCGTGTCCATATTATCTTCCAGGGTAACGGTGGGGATGTCCCGGTTCATCACGTCCTTGACCCGCAGTAGCTGCAATCCCTTAAGTGCCCGGTCGGCCCCGACGAATCCCTCCACGAACTCATTCTTGGGACGATAGAGGATGTTGGCGGGTGTGTCGTACTGCACCAGTTTTCCGTCTTTCATCAGAGCGATTCTGTCCCCCATTTTAATCGCCTCGTAAATATCGTGGGTGACGAAAATAATAGTTTTCTTGATTTCCTCCTGGATTTTCAGGAACTCGGTCTGCAGCTCCACCCGGTTTATGGGGTCGATGGCGCCGAAGGGCTCGTCCATGAGGAGTATGGGAGGGTCGGCACCCAGCGCCCGGGCGACTCCGATACGCTGGCGCTGGCCGCCGGAGAGCTCGGCAGGGTATTTGTTGATATATTCCCCAGGGTCCATCCTGATAAGCCTGAGAAGCTCCTCCACCCGCTGCCGCCGCTTTTCTTTGCTCCATCCTTTGAGCACAGGCACCGTCTCGATATTTTGCCCGACGGTCATATGTACAAACAGGCCGATTTCCTGGATGGCATAGCCGATATCCCTGCGCAGATTACTGGCCTTGATTTTCTTGTTGTCCTGCCCGTTGACGAATATAGTGCCGCTGGTCAAAGGAATGAGACGGTTGATCATCTTCATCGTGGTAGTCTTGCCACAACCGGAAGGACCGAGGAAAACGCATATTTCCCCTTCGTTTACTTCCAGGCTGACATTGTCAACGGCTCTGGTTCCGTCACGGTATACCTTGGTCACATTTTCCAGTTTTATCATGCTTTTTTACCTGACTTTAGTCCTTTCGGCACAATGAAACGTTCCAGTAAAGCCATAAGGCCGTCGGCGAATACAGCCAGGAGAGCTACCGAAATTCCGCCTACCAGGATACGGTAGGCTTCGGCATTCCTGATGCCTCTCCATATAGGTTCGCCGAGACCCTTGGCGCCGATGGCGGCCGCAATGGTAGCAATCCCGATTATGAGAACTACGGCATTACGTACCCCCGCCATGATTATGGGAAGGGCCAGCGGGATCTGTATTTTAAAGATTATTTGACTGTCTGTCATACCCATGCCGCGACCCGCTTCTACCATGGCCGGATCAACGGACTTGATGGCAGTGTAGGTATTACGCAGGATAGGCAGTTGTCCGTAAAGAACCAGGGCTATAACGGTGGGGTAAAAACCGAATGACTTCAACCCGATGGAACTCAATAGTAATATCAATAATCCGAAAAGGGCAAGGCTTGGAATAGTCATCATGATTTCAGCGAGATAAAGAATGGAGTCGGCAAGGTGCTCACGGCCCCGGCCGGTGATGAATATGCCGATAGACACACCGAGGATTACGGCTACAATAATAGCCACAAGGGTTATCCAGATATGGGAGGTAACCCAACCCAGGAGTAAATCCGGACGCCGTTGAACGAATTCCCATGCTTCCAGCAACATAACAAATCACTCTAATACACAGCACACTCTATCAAACAATCATGCTAGAAGAATGCAACGCTATCTGACTATACTACTAGCCTGGTGCGGTCATTGTCAACACCGACTTAATATTTCTCTATATCTCGCCGTCCCACCGGCAGGTTCCTCCCGATAGTAAAAGCGCCGCCGGTTCCTGCTTCCCTTTATTGCATTCGATAATGTTTGATTGTTTATGGCTTTAACCCTATAGAGAGGGATATAAAGCGATAAATGTACCGGCACTTCTATATAGTATTTTATTTCATTTTAGTGCATCTGACATAACCGATAATTGCAAAAAATACAACGGAGAGGGAAATTATAAGATTCGATCGGTATCAATTATAAAAATATACAATCTTGTTGAGAGATAGAGACTAAAGTTATAATATCGGGATAATATCATGTTATGGCTCATTGTCTGTATGCAATTTTATTTGGCATTTAAATTTTCAGCAAAAAGAAAAAAGTGACACGGGAAGAACGTACCGGTATCACGATAACCGATAAGGAAGAAGCGCAGTAATTTGTTAGTATTATGGTAGTGGCTGGAAAGTCCGGTGAGGTGTTGAACACACCGTGGATTTAAAGCTAACAACGAAAAATCCCAGGCACTGTCCCTCGTTTGTTATGCTCAGATAAGAGAAAATAATCTGTATATAATTTAATGTATCGGTCTTGTATCGCCAGTGTATCGGTTCTATAATTGGTCATGATTCATAAGGCTACTTTTAATTATAGAAGATAATAGATATGAATACATATAGTTTGATTGAGCATGTTCAGAAGCTAAGGAGACAGGGCAAGAGTATACGAGGTATAGCCGCACAACTGGGTTTACACCCGAGCAAGATACAAAGGCTGATCGCTAAAATACCTGATACCTCAAGTCCCGGTACATCCGGTGGTTTAAAGGGTGATTTCGTCGGCAGAGAACAGGAAATAGCCGTTCTACAGGATGCTCTACATACCTCGATTTCGGGACGCGGGAGGCTGGTCCTGTTGACCGGCGAACCGGGTATCGGCAAGACCAGACTGACCGAGGAACTGGAAACATATGCCAGGCTAAACAAGGTCAAGGTATACAGGGGTCGGTGCTATGAAGAAACAACTTTTCCTCCATTTTGGCCGTGGATACAGATAATAAGGTCCTGTGTAGAAGAGCATCGGGCGAAGCGGCTGAGGACGTATATGGGCGCTACGGCTGCTGCAATTGCTGAAATCGTACCCGAGGTCCGGCAGAAACTGCCGGGTACAGGAGTAATTATGCTTCCGAAGGATCCCTCCGCTGCCCGTTTCCAGCTTTTTTCATCGATCAGCGCCTTGTTTAAAAAAATTTCCGGTAAGAAACCTTTGCTTCTGATCCTGGACAATCTTCAATGGGCAGATAAAACCTCTCTTATGCTGCTGGAATTCCTGGCCGAAGAAATGGGAGAATCCGGTATAATGATTTTGGGAGTTTACCGAAATGTGGGAATACCAGAGGATCATTTGCTGTCTCATACTATAGGAGTGCTGACCCGCCATTCATTCTTCTCTCAAATTATTCTTCAAGGATTAAGCAGTCAAGAGGTAAGCCGCTTTATCAGCAACCGGATGGATGGCATCGAACCCTCAGCAGAAATGGTCGATGGGATTGTGAACCGCACCGAAGGCAATCCCCTGTTTGTTACTCATATCGTTAAGGAACTGGTCCAGCAGGATATTATCGGTTGCCAGCCGGATGAAATACGCCATTACCTGGAAAACAGGATTCCGCTAAACCTGCGTGCATTTATTACCAATCAACTGCAAATGCTTTCACCGGAATGCCGGAAAGTGTTGAACACTGCCTCTGTAACAGGCAGAAAATTTTCTTCTGATCAATTGCAGAACGCTGTTGACGGTATTTCTATAGATGCCTTATCAGATGCTCTCGAGGAAGCGGTTCTGGCAGGAATAGTTGAACTGCATGATGGTACCGACCAGTACCAGTTCACCCATGCGCTTATACAGGCTGTCCTGTTGACCGGAATACCATCGTCAAGAGCTGCAGCCTTGCATTCACTGATTGCGCGGGTGTTTGAAAACCTGTATGGCGGTGACGCAGGCAAACACGCGGCCGAATTGGCCTATCACTTTTCTTTTTCCTCCGATTCCTCCGATGTCGGGAAGGCTGTTTGCTACTATCGCCTGGCCGGAGAACAGTCACTGGCGGTGTATGCCTATGAAGAAGCGATCGGGCAATTTCATAGAGCACTAGCTTTAAAAGGAATAGAAAGCCCTGATGCACTTGATAGTATTCCCGATGATGAGACCGCTGAGATAGTGCTCAACATAGCCAGGGCCACAGCGGTCGGGCTGCCTTTCGGGGAAACGCGTAACTCCGGTCAAATACTGGAAAAATTGCTCGAGTATTTTTATAACAAGAAGGATATGGCCAGGGTAAGCGATATCCTTGAAGTCCAGTTATTGTCTACTCTCCAGACAGATATCAGTAAATGGTCGCATAATACGGAAAAAGTGCTTGCTCAGTTGGATCCAACCTCAATCGACGCCGGCCGGCTGTTGTGTGGCTACGGACAGTACCTGGGTTTCATGGCCGGTGATTATGAGGCAGCAAAAAAAACACTGGACAGGGCACTGACGATTGCCCGGCAGAGGGAAAACTCGTACCTGGAGCTTCGCGTATTACTTCAGCAACAGGCCCTGAACAATTTTTACTGGATATCGAGCGTAGATATTGCCCGGCGGTTGGTCGAAATGGCGCGACGCCGGGGAGAATCGACCATTGAGTATCAGGCCTGTGGTTTCCTGGCTTCTGTTGCGGTGCATTCCGGGAGGTTTGCCGAGGCATTACAGGCAATAGTACAGGGATTGCTTGGCACAGAGAGACTCCGGCAGCGTTTCTGGCACGGACACCTGGCTCATGTGGCCCAATGGATAGAAAACCTCAGAGGGGATTGGGAAGCCGCGCGGTCCTACAATGAGCAGTCTATAAAGTCATCAGCCCGTAATCCGGTTGCTTTACTCTCGCGCGTGCTGAATGAATATGAGACAGGTGATTACGCAAAGTGGGACAGTTTCATTAAAGAGGCGGTAGAAGGCCTGCGGCGGAGTACAAGGGGATATAACCATGAGTATGCTATGAGCGCTGTTCAGCTTGCATATATTGCCTGCCTCACCGGAAAACAGGGCTGGTCAGCGATAATTACAGATGCTGCAAACGTGGTTCTTGAGTCAGGACCTAAGGAAGGCTTTTACGGGTATTGTGCGAAAACAGCCCTTGCGCTGGTTGCTGTTGTCAGTAACGACGCGGAGTCTGCCAGAGAATGGCACAGCGTGCTGGAAGCACCGTTCAAGCTTTTCCCTGAGAGGAGCATCCTTTTCCCGATATCAGCCAGCACCGACCGCATTTTAGGGCTTTTGAGCCTGACTTCAGGAGAAGTCGATGAGGCTATTGTCCATTTTGAAGATGCCCGCAGCAGGTGTCTTAAATATAGTTTCATCCCCCAGATGGGATGGTCCTGCTATGATTTCGCACGGGCTTTGCTGTTGCGCGGAAGGCAGGAAGACGTGAGAAGGGCCTCCGATCTAAGGGCTGAGGCTTTATCCGTAGCTGCAAGACTCGGTATGACGGTCCTTGCGGACAAGGTTAAATCGCTGGACAGGAAAAATATACCGCGGCCTGTATCATTCGATCACCATCTCACCGATCGTGAAATCGAGGTAATAAGGCTGCTGGCCAGAGGCAGGACCAACCGCGAGATTGCCTCGGAGCTATATATCAGCGAGCACACCGCCGCGACACACGTCAGAAAGATTTTGCAAAAAGCCAACCTCCCCAACCGGGCCGCGGCAGCCACATTCGCCGTTCAACAAAACCTGATAGCAGAATAGTTAAACGGTCCAGCATTCACCATATCTTCTCCATATCAAGCAATTATCATACCCGGGCATACTCAATTTTAAGTATACCCCTAAATTGTATTATTGATGATTGCGTCCAAAAATCATCAATTCAGGGCTTTTTTGTTTTACCAGTTTAACTGTAGGGTATACTTACATGATTTGGGTTCCTGTATTTGTTTACAACTCCTGACACAAGTTTATAAAGTACCGTGGTAAATTGCCCGATATCATCTTGGGGTTACTCCGTTTCTTCCGGGAATTTGTCCTCTGGAGTGAAAAGGAGGTGATGCCTTTTTATTTTAAGGAAAGCAGAATGTTATATCACGGATTAATATCTAAAATTAAGATGAAGTGGCTATGGTCATCTCTGGAATCGTTAAGTTGAAAAAATTGGGAGGTTATTTATGCAAACTGTGAGAGAATGGAAGACCGAGACACCAAATCCAGATGAGAATCTACTAAAGGCTGAAGCTGAAGCAGAAACAGAAGAGAGTTCTATTGTAATGGAGGCATCCTATGTAAGGGACAAGGATAAAAACATTGAGTCATTAATAAAAGCAAGTGGTCTCAGCAAACAAGATCTAAACAGAAAGAGCAAGGAATCTGAAAATGCTTCAAGAGCGTCTCTGAGAAAAAATTCGCCGTTACTTCTTAGATCCCCGTTTGACATCGACGCAAGACATAATCAGGATATAGAGCTGGCAAAGCGGACATCTGACCTGATTAAATCTAAAGGTGACACTTGCTGGCAAGGCTATATTTGGAACGCCTGTAATTGTGGTTATTGGTCCGAGTTTAATGGAGAGTCTGAAGAAGTGCCAAGTATAAAATGTAATAAGGCTAAAAATCTTGTTGAACCTAAAGCCCAAGCATTCGGTGAAGGATGGTACGATACGGATTTCAGTAAAATCCATGCTTATTTAAGCTTCAGTTTTTCTCCACCATCATGGGGGGGCCTTCAAATAACAGCCAATCCTTGGGTACATGGATACTATTATCTTTATTCTGATGATGATTGGTATAACGATGTATACGCTTATGTCGTATTTACGCCATGGATACAAATACATCAGAATGTCTGGCGGCCCAGAAATTACTATCCAGGACTAGTTTGTGGAGGACAAGAAATTCATCCAGTCCGATATGGACGAATAGACAAACAATATTCATATAGTTATTTTACACAAGTTGGTGAAAAGGATACGGTAACAATTTCTATAGGTGTGTACCTTTATTGCAAAGCAAGGGCTTCTGGAAGTCTCAGTGTACTTGACTTTAAAACAGGAGATGCAAATTATATATATATTCCGTATATCCACTGGTCCCTATATCAATAAAATAGAGTTTAGGGTAAGTCGGTCAAACGGTAGTCGGGACAGGTGTAAATGAAGTTACCTTTACCGGCAAGTATTTCAAGACCTGATAGTGGAATAGCTGAAGGACCCGCATTCACCATTTTTTCTGCGTATAAAGCAGTAGCACACCCGGGCATACTCAATTTTAAGTATGCCCATGATCTTTTTTTGAATATTTAGCCATAAAAATCATCAATTTGGGGCTTTTTTATTTGCCAGTCTGACGGTATTTTATTCTTATTTACACTGCTGTCCTGAGTACAAAATCCATTTGAAGATTGTGTGATATCGGATATGTCTCGAAAGGATGGTCAGATAAATCACGGCGCAAATATCATTTTTAAACAAAGAACGCGGTTGTTATCACAGCCTGCCCTGTAAGGAGGGAAAAATGAAGAAGTTGCTTTTTATCTCTTTGTCTCTTATTTTAACCCTGGGAGTAATCATTTTACCTTTTTCCATTAATGAAGTGGCTGCCGCAGGCAACATTATTTACGTTGATGCTAACGCGGGTGGGGGAAACGACGGCACATCCTGGGCGGATGCCTGTACCGACCTGCAGTCAGCCTTGAGCGCCGCTGTTTCAGGCGACGAAATCCGGGTAGCTGAAGGAACCTATAAACCATCGGTTGAAGTGGGGGGCGCCGGCGAACGCTGCAGGTGTTTCCAACTCAAAAACTATGTCAGCCTCCTCGGCGGATATCCTGCCGGCGGCGGAACGCGCGACCCGGCGACCAATGTCAGTATTCTCAGCGGGGATATCGGGATAGAGGGCGATGATTCTGACAACTGCTATCACGTATTCTACCATCCGTCCGGTCTCAATCTGGACGGCACCGCCGTCCTTGACGGCTTCACCATCACGGGCGGCAACGCCGATGGAATATCCAGCCATAATTGCGGTGGCGGTATATTAAACCTGTTTTCATCACCCGCAGTGACCAACTGCATATTCGTGAGCAACTCGGCAATTATTGATGGCGGCGGGATTTATAACGATTGCTTATCCTTTCCGATGGTAACTGATTGTGTCTTTTCCCGAAACTCAGCCGATAATTACGGCGGCGGAATGTATAACCACGATAATACATCAGTAGTGATTACCAACTGTACGTTCTGTGACAATGAAGCAAATTTCGGCGGGGGAATGTACAATGACAACACTTCACCAAGTTTAATCAACTGCTTCTTCTACGGCAATTTGGCTTCTAATGGCGGCGGAATGTACAACATATACTCAATGCCGGAGGTCACGAATTGCAACTTTTTCAATAACTCGGGTAGTTCTGATGGTGGTGGGATTTATAACAACTGCTCCTCTCCAATTTTGACTGATTGTACCTTGGAAAGTAACTCGGCATACCAACACGGTGGCAGTATCTATAACTCCAGTTCTTCGCCCTCTGTCACCAATTGCACCTTCTACGTTAACTCGGCTGTTTCTCACGGAGGCGGTATCTATAATTACAGCTCAACACCAAAGTTGTTCAATTGCTTATTCTCCGGCAACTCGGCTTCTAACGGCGGTGGAATGTATAATATGAGTTCTGTACCGGAGTTGATCAACTGCAACTTCTACGATAACTCGGCTGATAGTTTCGGTGGTGGGCTATACAACGAAAACTCCTTTCCGCCGTTTATGAACTGCATATTATGGAACGATACCCCCCAGGAGATTTACAACAATTCTTCAACACCTACAGTAGCTTACTGTAATGTCCAGGGGGGATATACCGGGACAGGCAATATCGATGCCGATCCCCTGTTTGTCGATCCGTCTAATAATGACTATCATCTTCAGGCAGGTTCTCCCTGTATCGATGCCGGGGACAATACCGCCGTACCGGAAGGAGTAAGCACCGACTTCGAGGGAGACCCGCGTTTTCTGGATGACACAGGCATGCCTGATACCGGAAGCGGCACGCCGCCCATCGTGGACATGGGCGCTGACGAATACGACGGTCAATCCCCCGGCCCGGGGACCCAATACACGATCACTGCTACTGCCGGGACAGGCGGATCGATAATGCCATCGGGTGATGTCATGGTTGATGAGGGTGATAATCAGGATTTTATCATCACGCCGGACGCCGGATATGCCATTGCCGACGTCCTGGTCGATGGCTCTTCAGTTGGAGCGGTGGAAATATATACCTTCACTAACGTGGATGCCAGCCATACCATCGAGGCATCATTTTATACATGTATACAGTACACGATAACCGCCACAGCGGGGACCGGGGGCAGTATTTATCCCTCGGTCGATGTCATGGTTGATGAGGGTGATGATCAGGATTTTATCATCACGCCGGACGCCGGATATGCCATTGCCGACGTCCTGGTCGATGGTGTATCGGTAGGAGCGATTCACTCATATACCTTCACTAACGTGGATGCCAGCCATACCATCGAGGCATCATTTTATACATATATACAATACACGATAACCGCCACAGCGGGGACCGGGGGCAGTATTTATCCCTCGGGCGATGTCCTGGTAATAGAAGGCCATGACAAATCATTTTCCATCCATCCGGTAAACGGATATATTGTCGACGATGTTCTTGTGGACGGAGCCTCGGTTGGAGCGGTAACGTCATATACCTTCACTGCCGTGGAAGCCGATCATACCATCGAAGCATTGTTCAAAGGCAGCGGCTGGATTCTCCTGCCTTCCCATACTGTAATGGCAATGATGAGTGCCTGGGGCAGTTCTTATAGTGATATCTTTGCGACAGGTTGGTGGGGCACGATCCTGCATTTTGACGGTAATGACTGGAACCCTATGTACAATCCAATTAATACAGACCTCTGGGGGGTGTGGGGGAGTTCCGGGAGTGATGTTTTTACGGTGGGCAGTGACGGTATCATCCTGCATTATGACGGAGGCATCTGGAGCGCCATGCCCAGCGGCACTACAAAATATCTCATGGGGGTGTGGGGGAGTTCCGGGAGTGATGTTTTTGCGGTGGGCAGTGACGGCACCATCCTGCACTTTGACGGCAGCGTCTGGAGCGCCATGTCCAGCGGTACTACAAAATATCTTATTGGTGTCTGGGGGAGCTCCGGCAGTGATGTTTTTGCCATGGGTAGTGACGGCACTATTTTGCATTATGACGGAGTTGGCTGGAGTACTATACATGGAGGTACTGCAAAAATCCTGAATAATGTCTGGAATAATTCCGGAAGCGATATCTTTGGAGTGGGTGACGACGGCACTATTTTGCACTATGACGGAGCTGGCTGGAGTGCTATGAGCAGCGGGACTGATAAGGACCTCTGGGGTGTGTGGGGGAGCTCAGAGAGTGATGTTTTTGCCGTGGGTAATGATGGTACCATCCTGCGCTATGATGGTTTAGGCTGGAGCCCGGTGGACTGCGGTTACAATATGGACATTTATTGTGTCTGGGGTAGTTCGGGCGGTCAGGTTTTCGTCTTTGCTGAAGATGGTATAATCCTGTACTACCCGGGTGGTACGGGGACCCAGTACACGATAACCGCCACAGCGGGGACCGGGGGATCGATAACTCCATCGGGTGATGTCATCGTTGACGCAGGTGAAGACCAGACATTCATCATCACGCCGGACGCAGGATATTCTATTGCCGATGTCCTGGTCGATGGCTCTTCAGTTGGAGCGGTGGAAACATATACCTTCACTAACGTGGATGCCAGCCATACCATAGAGGCTTCCTTCAACTCCACAACAGCGGCTCTGACCATCAGGACCGTGGGAGGAGGCAGTGTGACCATCAAGTATTCAACCGGATCAGCAGAGTTAACGGCAAATCCCGATCCGGGCTGGGCTTTCGATTCCTGGAGTGGCGATGTTACAGGTACCGATAATCCGGTTACCGTCACCTTGGATAATGATAAAACAGTGACGGCCGGTTTTGTTGAATCGGCGCCCGGAATGATACCGGTTACGGTACAACTGCTTGACAGCAATAGCCAGGGAATCGCCGGAGCTGAAGTGAAATACTATGATGGCGGCTGGAAGGAGTTCGGTACTACCGGTGGCAGCGGCATGGTAACCAAAGACATGGAGACCGGTACTTATAAGTTTCGTCTATACTACGGAGGAGCATCCATAGACAGGACGCAGGATGTGGCGTCAGAAGCCACCGTTGTCTTCCGGACGGTGAATGCGACGGTGGAG
>JAFGOB010000006.1 GCA_016926695.1 Dehalococcoidales bacterium
GCTAATTTTGGTAGGCTAACTGCAAATGTCAGAAGGATTTATTTTGTTCTTCCTGGTTAATGTGGTAGGCTAACTGTAAAAGTCAGGGCCCTGAAAATACCTGCCGCAATACGTGCTCTTATACGCAGATATGTTATAATATATTAATTCAAAGAGGAGATGTATTATCGCTCGCGTTGTATCGGGTAAAGCAGGCAGTGAAGACACGGTGCTGGAAACCAGCCTCAGGCCTCGCTGTCTGAATGATTTCATCGGGCAAAACAAACTCAAGGAAAACCTGAAAATCGCTATTGCCGCCGCCAAAGGCAGGGACGAGGCGCTGGACCATATTCTTCTTTACGGACCTCCCGGACTGGGGAAGACCACCCTGGCGTATATCATCGCAACCGAGATGGGTGTGAGTATCAAAGTGACCTCCGGACCGGCTATCGAGCGGACCGGCGATCTGGCTGCTATTCTCACCAATCTCCGCGCCCAGGACATTCTCTTTATCGACGAGATCCACCGGCTATCAAAGGTGGTGGAAGAAGTACTTTATCCGGCCATGGAGGACTTCGCCCTGGATATAGTCATCGGCAAAGGACCGGGTGCCAAGAGCCTGCGTTTAAAATTGCCACCATTTACCTTAATCGGCGCTACCACACGCTACGCTATGCTCAGCTCACCGCTAAGAGACCGTTTCGGTTTCGTTCAGCGTCTGGATTTTTACGATGAGGAGTCCATTAAGACAATTGCTCAGCGTTCCGCGACCATACTCCAGATAAAAGCCGAGATCCAAGGGCTGAAGGAGATCGCCTGCCGTGCCAGGGGCACCCCTCGCGTGGCAAACCGCCTGCTTAAGAGAGTGCGGGACTATGCCCAGGTTATGGCCCAGGGCATTATTACAAAAGAAGTGTCGGACATGGCACTTAGCCAACTGGAGGTCGATAAAATAGGGCTGGACGAGATCGACCACAAGATACTTCATACTCTGATCGATAAGTTTAACGGCGGTCCTGTAGGTCTTGAAACAATAGCCGCTTCTATCAGCGAGGAATCCGATACCATAATGGATGTTTATGAGCCCTACCTGCTGCAACTGGGTTTCCTGGAAAGAACGCCCAGGGGCAGAATCGCCACTCAAAGGGCATATCAACACCTGGAAATACCCTATAAAAAACAAAAACCGTCTCAACCCGCTCTCTGGGAGAAGGACCTGTAATTCAGCGAGGCAGAGATTGTCCAGACGGATAAGATTAATGAATCAATATGATATTCCTCAGGTGACCAATATCGACCGGGAGGCGTTTCCCACGATGTGGCCGCCCGTGAATTTTACCAATGAGCTGCGTAACCGTATGGCCCATTACGTCGTAGCCTGTGACGGAAAAGACCCCCCGGAAAACCACCAGGTCAAGCCGGAGATAAAACCCGTACCGGTGCGCTCTTTCCTTGGCATCAGGTGGCCCTTTCATAAAAGGACTTCTTCGAAGCCCTCAGGACCACCTGCCATCATTGAAAACATCACTGGTTTTATCGGTCTCTGGCTGATGGTGGACGAATCTCATATCATCAATATTGCCGTGAAGGAATCCGACCGGGGAAACGGAATCGGCGAACTGCTGCTGATCTCCGGCATCGATCTTTCCATCAAGCTCAAAGCCAGTGTGGTCACACTGGAGGTAAGGACCTCCAATACAATTGCCCAGAACCTTTATCAGAAATACGGATTCAGCCAGATGGGAGTGCGCAAGGGCTACTATACCGATAATAAAGAGGATGCTCTGATTATGACCACCGATATCATTAAAACCGAGCAATTCCTGCGCCAGTTCCGCATGCTGAAAGAAGAACATTTCAACAAGCTGGGAGATATCGAATATCAGATTGTATAAAGCCTAGAATCCCAGCCAGTTACGCCGTGTGTTAGTCTGCATTTCGGTGTTTACGTTCTCCTTTAGCCAGGTTACCAGGCCCTTTCTGCTCTCATCAAGGGGACCTTTCAGCCTTGAAAGGTCCATTGCCTGGAGAGTCTCCATGTTCTTGTTCTTCTTGGCAACATCGATTTTGTTTTTGAACTCCTCGGCTATGGTGAAGGACTCATTGAGCGCAGCTACTACCTCGGGCTTCAAGAAATCAACCCTGTCTTTGTAGAACATCCAGTTGATGACCTTGAAATTCTTTTTTGACATGTGATCGGCAGTCCGGATTTCAAGTACCTTGATATTATGGTTGATATCCGAGATGAGAGACATGGCTGTTTCCAGCTTGTTGCTGCGAGGCCTTCTGCGGCGCGAGAAGCTCCAGAACACGAGCAGTAAAATAACAATGACCAGGATCCATACACCGTTTTCCCCCATGGCGGTTCTCCTGCTGATTAATCAATACCATTAAATCACAACAAGCCTTATATGTCTATATAACTGGCGTATGGGATATGTCATACCCGCTTTAGCGGTCCAGGCTCGGAATCAGGGCCTCATTTCTATTCCTTTCTCAATAGCAGACAGATATTCCTGGAAAAATACTTGACGGGTAAGCGATATCTGCTTTCCGCATGAGAGGTCAGTATGCGGAACCCGGCCTTTTTAACCAGGGACTGGATTTCCCAATAGGTAAAAAGATAATAATAGCGGTAGATAACGCCGCCCCTGGAGCACCAGGGCAGTCCCACCTCTTTTCCCCTGAACCAGAAGCGCGGCTGACAGCGGTTCCAGACAGTGATGAAGGCCTCCCCTCCGGGAGAAAGCACCCTTTTCAACTCCAGCAGCGCCTCAAGCTGGCGATGGCGTCCTTTGAGGTGATGATAGGTAGCGACGGAGATAACGAAGTCGAAGCTCTGGCCGCTAAAAGGCAGCCGGCGTGCATCCGCCAGGAATAAATTAACAGGAAAGCCGAACTTTTGTGAGTAGCGGCGGGCCATTTTCAGCATCCCGTGGGAAAAATCCAGACCGGAAAGGTCAAATCCTTCTTTGAAAGGTAAAAAATCCGGGCCGTGCCCGCATCCGATATTAAGCAACTTCCCATTTTTCCAGCGAGCAGCCAAATTTTCCAGTTCGGCCCTGAAAATGGAATAGTGCCTGAAGTTATACCAGCCCGGTGCCATTTGATCGAAAACTTCCCTGTCCGGTTTTATCTCTGGTCTCATAGAAAAATTTCTCCCCGGTCCCCGGTTTTCCCCCCGCCGCGAACACTCACTATATACATAAAAGGATAATCTGAAGGATGCTTTAAAAAAGGCGATATCGTGATAACAAATTGCTGTAAGCCGAAAATATTTTAGACTTGAATACCATCCACGTCAAATGAAAAGGACTATTATCTTCCCGGACATCTTAAAAGCAACCTCAAGATAATAGGGCAGACAGGGGATTCCGTGAACGAATTCCCTGTCTGCCCATGGCTGCCTTCCGGCACGGTATGTATATATTATGTTTGTCAGGGTTTGGTGGTTATGAACTTTTTGCCGTCTCTCTGGCAGATGAACTGTATGGTATGACAGCCAGACATAGCGGCCGTAGGCATACCGCCGCCGGCATTGACCCACTGCCCCGCCATATATAAATTATCCAGGCCGGGCAGAGTTTTGCTGATATTATCGTGGGCTCCGAACATCCATCCCTCGTAGGCCCCCCGCCAGTTACCGGTATAGCGCTCCCAGGTAACAGGCGTGGCGACATCGCGCATTTCCACCTGTAAAGCGATGCCCGGGAATTTCTCTTCCAGTCCGGCAATAACCTCGCCGGCGATACGCTCTTTCTCCGCTTTATAGCGCGGGAGATCCTGCCTGAGTTGATGCCAGTAATCATAACTGGTGGAATACAAGACCACAACCGTAGTTTTTCCTTCAGGGGCCAGGGTCGGATCGAAATTATAGACCATCATATTGATGCTCTTTTCTTCCCTTCCTGCAATAGTGATGGATTTTTTAAGCGGAAAATTATAACCGCCGACTGAAGAGGGAATGTCATCGAATTTACGTTTTATTCCGAGTCCAACATAAACCAGCGGCGGGAATATTACAGGACGTTCATACATCTGTTTAATAATATCATCGACATATTTACCATCAATAAGGTCGAAGATCGCAGTGTGTCCGTCTCCGGCAGAGATGATGTAATCTGCCCGGTACTCCTGACCGTCAGCCAGCCTGACACCGACAGCTTTATCGTTTTCCACCAGTATTTTTTCCACCCTGGAGTTGAAGCGGATTTCTCCGCCCAGCTTACGGTAGCGTTTCTCGATAGGTTTTACCAGGGCCAGAGCGCCGCCGACGACATAACCGGCCGATTTGCTGTGCTGAAAACCCAGTACCCAGAACATCATCGTAACAGGCATAGCTGGGCCGTTTTCAAAGAACCTGCGAAGATTGGGATTTTTCAGACGTTTAGCAAAATCCTGGAAGGTCACCCCCTGCCATTTTTGCATAGGCTGCATGTAAGGCATCATCTGAGCAATGCGGGCACGATCGGCTTCATTATAAAACTCCGGAGGCCTCTCTGAGGGCATGTCGGATTTTGAGATGGTACGGATGGCCTGTGTAAACTCTTTGATAAGGTCACTGTCCTCCGGGCCCATTTTAAGCAGGTACTCTTCAAACAGGTCGGCGTCGCAATAGATGGTATAAGTATTGCCGCCTTGATCTTCTTTGATCGAATATCTGTCATGGTAGTATATTATCCAGTCCTGCGCTGCCCCCAGTTCCTCCCAGAATTTATAAAAGGAAGAGCCTGGATCAGTACCCACCAGCCAGTTCATCGCGCCGTCGATAGTATAACCCTTGCGCTTCCAGCCGGTGCAGACGCCGCCGGCCTTGTCATGCATTTCAAAGATAGTGGTGTTATAGTCATTCATCTGCCCGTAACATCCGGCAGAAAGTCCCGTAAGACCGCCCCCGATAATGATAATAGATTTTTTCATTCTTTCCTCCTCCAGCTATATGCTTCGGCGTCATTATTTAAGCCGGCTTTTCCTTTGGCGCATCTGTATACGAAAATATTTCTGATGTTATAAACCGGCACCGTTCGATAGCATATTTTAAGACTATGCCCTTTACACATGTTTGACACCGGAATTTGGGATAGTATCATACTGGTCATTTGGGGAGCTTAGAGTGTGAAATAAGCTCAACCGGTCCAGGTTTAACAGCCAAATATGCAGACTATCTCTTAAGCCCGATATTTGCTAAACTGATAAGGGAAGTATAAATGAAAAAGACCACCAGAACAATATCGGGCATAACGCCGGTAGCGGTTATGGCCCGGCCCATGGGCTGCCCGGGGAAATGCATTTACTGTCCCACCTTTTCAGCCACACCCCAGAGTTATACACCAGAATCACCGGCGGTCCTGCGCGCCCGCGCTTGCGACTATTCGGCGGGCAAACAGGTCGAGTCCCGCATGGGCACTCTGACGGAAATGGGGCATCCCACGGACAAAATAGAGCTGATAATCATGGGGGGTACTTTCCTGTCCGCCCCGGAGGATTATCAATACAATTTTATCCGCGAATGCTATGACGCTCTTAACGGCACTCAATCCACCAGTCTGGAAGAGGCCAGGCGGACCAATGAGACCGCAATCCGCCGCTGTACAGGGCTTTGCATTGAGACCAGACCCGACTTCTGCGGAGAAAATGAAATCCGTCGTATGCTGGAATTCGGCACCACGCGCGTGGAAATCGGCGTGCAGATCCTGAACGATGAGGTCTACCGTATCGTCAGGAGGGGACACGGTGTGGAGGATGTCGTCAAGTCCAGCGCCCTGCTGAGGGAGCAGGGGCTCAAGGTACACTATCACCTTATGCCCGGCCTGCCGGGCTCCAGCCCGGAAGAGGACCTCCGGCTTTCCGCACTGCTGTTTGAGGACTCCCGTTTCAGACCGGACGGTCTGAAGATATACCCGACCATGGTAATCGAAGGCACGGAGCTGGAGAACTGGTACCGGCAGGGCTTGTACCAGCCCTACCAGGCGGAAGTGATGATGGACCTGATCGCCAAAATCAAGGCGCTGGTACCAAAGTACGTACGCATATCCAGGGTGCTGAGGGATATACCCCCCAAATTCATTGTGGGCGGGCTGAAGGACTCGCTGAGAGACCCGCTGAAAAGCCGCATGGAGCAGATGGGGTTGACATGTCACTGCATCCGCTGCCGCGAATACGGCTTCCGTACCCGTGACGGACACCGGGCGGGAGAGCCGCGGCTCACGCGACTGGACTACCAGGCTTCAGACGGGAATGAGATTTTCCTCTCCTTTGAAGACGAGGAAGAAACGCTCTTCGGACTGCTGAGGTTAAGAATACAGGGGAAAAAGCCCCTTTGCCTTCCGGAGAATACTACGGCCGGGACAGCGCTGGTACGAGAGCTGCATGTTTACGGGCCGGAGCTTCCGTTGAGCCAGCGTGACGAGTCGTCCGCCCAGCACAGGGGTTTCGGCCGAGCCCTGCTCAGGGAAGCGGAGAGGATAGCGCGGGAAGAATTCGGGCGGGAACGGATAGCGGTGTTAAGCGGGGTAGGCGCCCGCGAATACTATCGCAACGAGGGCTACGATCCGGCCGGGGCCTATATGATAAAATTATTGTCAAACCAGCGCTGATTGAATATGATTATAAAAAAATGAAAGGATGACCCATGTCTAACGTCTTTGATGAGTTCCAGTGGAGAGGCCAGGTCTACGAGGTGACCGAGGGCCTGCGTGAATCTTTTGAAAATGAGAAGGTCACGGCCTATATCGGCTTCGATCCCACCGCGCCCAGCCTGCACGCGGGAAATCTCCTGACCGTCATGGGACTGGTGCGTATCCAGCAATACGGTCATACACCTATTGCCGTGGCCGGAGGCGGCACCGGACTGATCGGCGATCCCAAGATGTCCTCGGAAAGGCCCATGATCTCCAAGGATGAAGTCCTGTCCAACCTGGAGGGGATCAAAGAACAGCTAGGTCGCTTTCTGGATTTCGATTCAAAGACTAACCCTGCGATAATGGTCAATAACGCCGACTGGCTGACCACCACCAGCCTGACTGATTTTTTGAGGGACGTGGGCAAGCACTTTTCCGTCAATAATATGATAGCCAAGGAAACGGTCAAACGCCGCCTGGAGGGAGAGGGCATCTCCTATACCGAGTTCAGCTACCTGCTTCTCCAGTCCTTTGACTATCTGAAGCTCTTTGAAAAATACAAGTGTACTCTGCAAATGGGCGGGAGCGACCAGTGGGGCAACATCACCTCCGGGGTCGACCTGATCCGCAAGGTGCACGGGGCCAAAGCCCACGCCCTAGTCTGGCCGCTGCTGATGAACGCCAACGGCACCAAGTTCGGTAAATCGGAAGGCGGGGCCATCTGGCTGGACGCGGGGCGGACCTCTCCCTACCGCTTTTACCAGTTCTGGATAAACGCGGATGATAAAGACGTGATCAATTATCTCAAATACCTGACGCTGCTGACACAACCGGAGATAGAGGCACTGGCCTCATCGCTGGAAAACCAGCCGGAAAAACGGGAAGCCCAGAAAGCCCTGGCGCGCGAGGTGACCCGCTTTGTCCACGGACAGGATGCCCTGGACAAGGCCGAGAAGGCCTCCCGCATCCTCTTCGGTGAGGAGATCAGCGGTCTGGGCTTACAGGATGTCCTGGATATCTTCGCCGGCGTACCTTCCGTACAGATAGAGAGCGCCCGGATTACCGGGGAGGGGATGGGTATAGCCGATCTGGTAGCCTCATCCGGCCTTACCCAGTCCAAGGGGGAGGCGCGCAGGCTGGTACAGTCCGGCGGCATCTACCTCAACAATCAGCGCATCAACGACCTGAAATTCATGGTAACGATAGAGATAGCGGTTGAGGGGCAGGCGCTGGTACTGCGTAAAGGGCAGAAGGAATACCGCCTGGTCAAGATCAACCGGGAATAGTGGAAAGCCAACTCTAAAAATGGCACGGCGGAGCCGTACCGCTACGCTTATAGTCCGGTATGCCCTGATGATGATTCTGTCATTACGAGTGAGTCCGCAGGACGCGCCCTGCGGATGAACGTCGTAATCTCTGTCATGGCACGGCGATGAAATGCCTGAACTAAACGACCATTCTGAGGCGCTACGGCCTACCCGGCTCCTTCCGTAGCGCAGTGAAAATCTCCTCTTATGTCCTGCCCAATATCCTGAGATTCCTACGCCCCGGCGCAGGTAGTGAAGAAGCCGGGGCTCTGAATGGGCAGAAATTACCGGTCTGCAACAAACCCGGTGCTAATTCAGGAGATCGCTACATCAGTCACGAGGAGATGAAAAGGCGCCTCGTGAGGTTCGCGATGACACTCCAGGGAGCATACCGATTGTCATACAGAGCGGGCCCGGCAAGTAAGCAGCCTGCTGCGTCTCCCCGCTTTCTACCAGGAATGGCTGATGGCATTGCCGGGACAGACGGTATGGCAGTTGACTTCGTGCTCTGCGGAACAGCTCTTGAAGCCCGGACAGGTCAGGTGGAGTTTCTTGCGTATGGTATCTTTGACCATGGCCTTTGGCTCTCCCTGGTCATTGTTCCCGGTCTCCAGCACTCCCGCGGGACAGGCCTCCACGCACTTGCCGCAGCCGTCGCATTTTCCGGTGTCGATGGAGATATAATATTCGCCTGTGCCGTCGGAGTAGCCGTAGTTAATCTTCATATCCTCTTTTTTGCCTTTACCTTCCGCACGGTCCCTGGCGAAGAGGGCCGCTCCCAGGCAGCCGGCAAGCTGGGGATCATCCGCCAGGAGCGGCTGCATCCCGACTTTATCGGCTATCTTGGCCACCATACCCCTGTTCTTGGCAATTCCTCCGCTGATGCTGAACTCCTTTTGAATAGAGACCTTTTTCAATAGATTGAGGCAGCGGACGGAGATAGCCTCATTCAGTCCGGAAAGGATGTCCGATTTCGAAACACCCTTGCGCAGGTAGGCTACCGCTTCCGAGCGAGCGAACACCGCGCAGATGGTGTTAAATGGAATACCGTCCTTTGACTCCAGTGCCATATCCCCGATCTCGGTCAGGGGCACACCCAGCACGTCGGCGATCATCTCCAGGAACCTGCCGGTCCCCCCTGCGCATTTATCATTCATGACAAAATTGGTCACCCTGCCCTCGCCGTCAACACTGATGGCCTTACAGTCCTGGCCTCCCATATCCAATATAGTTCTGACCGAAGGGAAAGAATAGTTAATGCCGCGGGCATGGCAGCTTATCTCTGAAATATTTTCATTGGCAAAAGGTACCAGCACACGCCCATAGCCGGTAGCCACGACATAGCTGATATCTTCCAGCTTTACACCCGTGCCTTCCAGTGTTTTGGCGATGGTCTCCCTTGAGGTAACCACGCTCTCTGCGCCGGTATCCCCGATATAGGAAGATACCATTTCACCATCTTTCAGCAGTACTGCCTTTGAAGCACGTGAACCAATATCAATACCCGCAGTATACATTCAAGGACTCCTTTAGTTTAAAAGAATTCGCTTAATAATCTGTATATACAAAATCCTTCTCCCGTCTCCCTTTTCCAAAGAGAAGCTGGAAAGTTTCATATTAAAGGGTTTCTGCCTGACAGTAACCCGCTAACCTCGACCCTGAACCCTGTTCAGGCCTTTTTCCATCGAAGTCTAAGGGCATGAAACCGGCCGAACAGGTTTATCCGGCACCCTTTTCGATATTCTCTTTCGCCAGGACAGCAGCCCCCAGGGCGCCTACGGTCTCAGGGGCATCGGGTACAAATACCTTAAATCCCAGCTCTTTTTCCAGTATATCCACCAGACCCCTGTTGCGGGCGACACCGCCCACCAGCGCTACATCCTTTTCAATACCCAGCCGCTTCAACAGCCCCATAACGCGGCTGACCATTGAAGCGTGAATACCGGCGATGATCTCCTCTTTGGGTGTAGGAGGCACCCGGTGAATATGGGAGATCACCTCGGACTCGGCAAAGACAGCGCAAGTCCCCGTTATGTCCGCCTTTTTACCAGCCCTCAGGGAATAATCGTCCATCTCTTCGAGTTTGACCTGCATTACCTTGGACATGGCCTGTAAAAACATCCCGGTGCCCGCAGCGCACTTGTCCTGTCCCGCCCAGTCGGTTACACGCCCGCGCTCATTGATCTTCAGAACGGTGCTGGTCTCAGCCCCCAGGTCGATGATCATACGGGCGGTGGGGAAAAGAATGTGCACTCCCCTGGCCAGACAGGTAGTCATAGCCTTTTGCTGCTGGCTGAAAGCCACGGATTTGCCTCCGATGCCCGTGGACACTACATACCAGTCATCCCCGGAAAGCCCGGACCTGGAGATTACCTCCTCCATGGCCGCTTTGGCGCTGGTCTCGGCCCCTTCGCCAGCAGGCAAAAGAGCGGAGGCCAGCGGAGCATTTCCATCCAGGATAACGGCTTTAACATTCAGACTTCCGACATCTATTCCCAGTGCTCTCATAATCTACATTCTCCAGATGATAGTAATATTAGCGCCCCCTTACCTTAATCCTTTCCCACGAAGGGGAGAGGAAAGCGGCAGGAGGCAGGCTAGCGGTCCTCCAGCAGCTCGAAGAACTGCTCCATTTTCTGCCGCACTTCCGACTGATTGTTGACAGTAGGATCGACGATATCGCAGTCAAGCGTCAGGACCGGAACATCCAGGCTGTTCAACAGATCCTTGAACATTTTGATCGCGGCGCAGGAATGCCGGCAGCCGATAAAAGCATAATAGATGGCGCCATCCACCCTGTATTCCCTGGCGCTGCTGGAGATTTCATCCAGCGTGGGCTGTCCCAGCGGGCCGTACATGGTGCGGGACTCGGGAATCAGGTAGGACTTCTTGACCACGCTTTCCAGCGGCCTGGAGGGATCGAGAGGCTCGTATTTCCAGTAAGTAAAAAGTGGTTCGACCACGCTGGTAGCGCCGTACTCCTGAAAGATAGCCTCCAGGGAGGCGATCAGATAGATAGGCGGGACAAAGAAGGACATCAGGCGGAAGCGTTCGGGATTGACAGCGCCCCTGCTTTGGGCGACCATTTCCTTCAGTTCATCCCTCAAGGTAACCAGGTATTCCGTGGCCTCAGGCTGGCTGGCGAACATGTAGTCCACCGTGAGGAACTCCAGGAAACGCCGTGCGGGAAAGGGAGAAGGCACGGCCTTGCGCAGCTCGCAGATCTCGCTCTGGAGCTTGATTTGCCTGTCCATTTCAGCCACATTTCGAGACAGCCTGTCCCAATCCATTTTCCTTCCCGAGGTCTTTTCCAGGAAACTCACCATATCCTTCAGCTCTTCGACCATGTAGGCCTCTTCAAGCTTTGATTTACCGAAGGGATGATCCAGGAAGAAACCGGGACACCCGGTCAGCTCCATGATCAACTCCCCGCTTTTGGAGGTGTTGTCGCAGATCAGGTTGGACCACAGGAAAGCATTTGGTTTGGGCAGCAGATCACGCAAATAGGCGCCCGCCAGACCCCTGTGCGGGGAACAAATCTCCGCTGCAAGTCCAGCTTCAGCCCCACCCGCCAGGAACTCAGCCTGGTTGCCCAGCAGCAATGCGGAGGTCCAGGTAGTAACCTCGTTATGCAGTGGCGCGATTCCCATGGCGTAAAGGACTTCAACCGGGAAAAAGACGGTATGCCCGGCTACAAAGCCTCCCTCCTGTTTGGCTTTCAGGACATTTTCAAAATACTTGTCCAGCATAGCATAATAAAGCTGCTCGCTCTTCATACCGTCCGGCCGGTTTTTATTCATGCGGCTTACCAGCCGGCAGGCGCGGATTAACGACTCGATTTGACTTTTTCTTACTTCAACCACGGTTATCCCTTTCTGGCTTCCACCATTTCCAGGAAGGCCTGCACGCGGGTGCGGATCTGTCCGGAGCCGGATGTGCCGTATTCAATATCCAGAGAGAGAAGCGGTATTCCTTCAGATTTCAAGCGGTCGCTGATAAGCGGAAGATCGTGGGCATAAGGTACGCAGTAGCGTATCGTCTCACTGATAATGCCGTCCACCCTGGCCTCCCTGGCAAGCTTGACTACACGGTCGAACCGATCCGTCGAGGGATACATGCGTGCGCAGGGGAAATTATTCAGATAACGGCGGGAAACTGCCTCCAGCGGGCTTGCGGCGCCTTCCAGAATCACCGGATCGGACCAGTAGCGGGTGCTGGTGCAGAGCTCATCCGTCACTACTATCACTCCCAGCTCTTCAATACTCTTGATAAATTCAGGATTGGTCATAACGCTGCCGATAAGCATCAAACGGGCCCTGGCATTATGCCCGCTCCCGTTTTTTCTGAGTCCGGCGATCATCTCTTTTAGATACGTATTAAACTGTTCCTTGGGCATACGGAAACTGGAGTTGAGTACCTCCTGGGTCTCTTCACCGGTGATCAGAGGACGGTCCAGCTTACGCAGATCGTACAGCTCCTTTAAAAGGGAGCGGGACTCGTTCATTACCCCGATAGCCTTGATAAGGGCTTCATCCGTGATGGCGGCCCCGGTATATTCTTCCAGGTGCTTTTTGAACTCCTCGACCTGGGAGAGGTACAAGTGATGGGCCCTTTCATGGTTCTTGCGGGGAACGGTCAGGACCTGGAAGAAAGAGGGTTTAAGATAATAGCGCCAGAGATCGAAAAGGCGGCGTGCGCCGTCGCAGGTCGAGCCCCCTACTACTCCATCCAGAAAATCGTATTCGTTCCTCAGTCCGAGCTGAAGGCAACTGCGTGAAAAGGAGCAGTTATTGATATAGAGGTAAGCGTTTCCGTCTTCTAGCTCCATTTCCTGGTTGTAGCCGGTGATGCGTATGGGCAGCATGCCTGCCGCCATGATTACTTCTTCCGGTACATAGGTACAAAGCCAGCCAAGTACCTTCCCGCCCCGGGCCTTGATGTCCATTATTTCCCTGGTCCTGGGGAAGGTCCGGTTATACTCTATGAACCGTTCCAGCACAGGCTGCATAACTGCGCTTTCTGTTCTTTCACTCATATCTTTCTCTTCCTTATGCCGAATTAACATCGTCCGGACCGGGGCATTAATGGCCTAATTATAGAACAAGCCACGGTCTCAGAACAAATTTTTCATATCATGACAGGAGATATCCCCCGTCCACCACCACCAGGCTGCCGGTCATGTAAGCGGAGAGATCGGAAGCCAGGAACAGGGCGGCCCGGCCGATATCATCGGCCATACCCATCTTCCCCAGGGGTATCCTGGACATGAATTCCCTCAGTGCCGTCCGGCTGTTCTCCGCTGAGCGAAGGTTCATAGCGCCTTCAGTTAAAATACCGCCCGGCGCGATGGCATTGACCCGGATACCGGATGGTCCCAGCTCTCTGGCAAGGCTCCTGGTAAGGCTCAGTACAGCACCTTTTGAAGCATCGTAAACGGAGAAAGTCTTATGGGAGGGATGCAGCGCGTCGATGGAAGCCAGGTTGATGATGCAGCCACTGCGCTTTTGTTCGATCATACAGCGGCTGACTTCACGCGCGAAATAGAGTGTACCCTTGAGGTTGACAGAGAATACCCGCTCGATATCCCCGGCAGTCAAACTATCGATAGGAGTGGAAGGAAACACACCGGCGTTATTGACCAGGATATCCACAGCTCCCATCATGTTTATGGCGCTTTTTACGGTCTGGCTGACCTCTTCTTCGCGGCTGACATCGCAGCGAAAGAAACAGGACTGGCATCCCGCTGCTTCCAATTCCCGTACGGACTGCCGGCCCTTTTCCTCATTGCAGTCAACTATCCCGGCTGCTGCCCCGGCTTCAGACAGGCGGCGGGCGATGGCATAGCCTATTCCCATGGCCCCGCCGGTTATGAGGGCTTTTTTCCCGGCCAGGCTGACCAACTCCCGCAACGGCACAAACTTCTTGTCAAAGGTCATGGCTTCACCTCATGATTATTATAAACATTATATACCTAGAGAGTCTAGGTAACAACCCGGGGAAAGCAATATTGCCTGTTGCGAACGGTGATTTGGGACTTTTTGTGCTGCGTTTCACTGTCACATTACAGGAAAGCATGTTGCGCGGGTTGTTTTGAAACAGGTAGAATTAAGTTCCGAGTCTTTATTTGGAAATACTCAAACAGGCAGGTGTGAATTGCCGGACAAAATAACTATTAATGTAGACGGGGCCTCCCGCGGAAATCCCGGCCCGTCAGCCATCGGGGTAATCCTGAAAGACGAAAAAAACAGGACCGTGGACACCATTTCACAGACCATCGGAGTGACCACTAACAACCAGGCGGAATACAGGGCGCTGATAGCCGGATTGAAGAAGGCCGTCAGCCTGGGCGCCAGGCAGGTGACCGTCAGGTCCGACTCGGAGCTGATGGTACGCCAGCTCCTGGGGGTATACCGGGTAAAGAAAGAGGAGCTGAAGCCACTGCACCGGGAGGTAAAGGATTTGGCTGCCGGCCTGGAGAGCTTCAGGATCGTATCGATACCGCGCGAACAGAACCGCGAAGCGGACAGGCTGTGCAACCGGGCGCTGGACGGGGAGTAGCGGAAAAAGAAACAAGGTACAAAAGACAAGTTACAAGGTTCAAGTGAAAAATAAATCCCAAATCTCAATGTCCAAAGGGGTAACGGCCTTACCTGATATCCTGAGATTCCTACGCCCCGGAGGGGAATGGAGGAGCCGGGGCTCTGAATAGTCGTCTATTACGGGTCTGTAACAAATACCCGGTTGCTAACTCATGAGATCGCGACACCTATCACGAGGAGGAGGGAAGATGCCTCGTGAGGTTCGCGATGACAGGTGCCATTACGTCTGTGCCTGTAATTACGAACGAGCCAGCTATGTATTATTTTCCACCCTCACCTAATCTCTCTCATCGAGGGAGAGGAATGGACATGGGATAGCGTTACGGCCTGCCATGACAGGGAGGATGAACGGGATTCAGGCCTAGAATATTCAGTTGGTAAGTTACAGGAGCCAGAACGACAACGATATAATCAAGCGCCTGTAATTTTGGATTCGTTTTTGCAAAAATTATTTTTTCAGTCCCACGGCCAGCCAGACAATGAAATATGATCCGTTGATACTGCTAAAACCGTCTCCCGGGGTCTGTATTGATCGACCAGAAAGCATAATAGCACATATGTTCTGGTGTTGTCAAGCGTTTGTTGTCACTTTTTAGAGTTTCAAGTTACCGGTTCTCAACCAGAATACGGATAGAAGTGATTATCAACGGTCAGGCATCGCTGCTGTGATGTTGGGTCCGTTTGAGCCTGTTAATAACAGGGCCTGTTTTTTGACACAAAAGGGCATATGTACTAGAGTGAACAGGGCCAAGCAGACCGGATGACCGCCCCGATTACATCGGGGAGGAAAGTCCGAGCTCCGCGGGCAGGACGCTGGGTAACGCCCAGGAGGGGTGACCCTACGGAAAGTGCAACAGAAAAGACACCGCCCCCTTCTCCCTTTCCTTTGCTCTCCCTTGACGGGAGAGGTCAGGTGAGGCTGAAGAGGGTAAGGGTGAAATGGCGAGTCAAGAGCTCACCGGCGGCCGGGTGACCGGCCGGCCTGGCAAACCCCGTCCGGAGCAAGGCCAAATAGGGGGACAATGGGAAAGCCCGGCCCGTCCCCGGGTTGGCCGCACGAGCCGTATGGCAACATCCGGCCCAGATAGATGGTCATCCATCCGGGAAACCGGGGGACAGAACTCGGCTTACAGGTCTGCTTGGCCACAGCTTTCTAAACGTCTTTTAAGTGTTCAGGATTCAGTTTCCGCTATAGAGTCCCTGTGTACTTTTGTTTCAGGCCGGGTTTCTTTCATGACAGCCAGGGTAAACTCCAGCCGGTTGCGGACCCCGGCCTTCTGGTAGATATTCCGGCAATGGCCTTTTAAAGTGGTATAAGCGATCGAGGTTTTTTTCAGGATCTCATCAGTCGATACTTCATTAAGCAGCAAAACGGCGATTTCAGCTTCGCGCCTGGTTAGACTGAAGCGCTCTGTTAAGGCCTCGGCGGTAATATCCGCAGGTAAATAATTTATCACCTCTGCACTGGTCCTGGTCTCTTTCAAGCGGAGAATCAGGACCAGTGATAATATTATAGATATTCCGGATAGGCTAATGGTAACCAGCTCGACCTTGTTTTCAAGATGGACAATCCAGTCGCCCAGGTTGACCCCGGCCAGCGTAGCCAGCATATATACACTCATCACAACAGCAAAGATGACCGGGTTTAATCGCTTAGCAGACAAATCAGCCGCCATTATCCAGGCAAAAGCATCCAGAAAAGCATATCCACCGAAGGCCAAAATTTGAATGACCAGATATTGAGCGGGCATCGACAACGGCCCTGCCGACATCAATCCGATACCGGCTGCTACCACGCCGACTATAGCTATAGTACGCCGGCCCAGGATATCCCCGACGGAACCGGCCACAAACAATAATAGAAAATACGGCAGCCATCCTATTTCTCCCAGAATATCCTTTTGAGAGGGTATCATATAATTCATAACAAAGAGGGTCATCGAGCCGATTACGAAAATGATAAAAATAAACAGGAACAGTCCAAAATTGGCAGTCCTTTTTACCTTACCGTTTATGTATTCGCTGGAGGTATTCTCAAGTATCTTTCCGGACATTTCTTCCCGTCGCCGGTAAACCAAAACGATAGGTACACCCAGCAGCATCAAGCTGATGACCAGAATATTCAAGTCTGATTGGGCGGAATCGATAAAAAGACTGATGAAAAGTAAAAAAAAGCCGGACAAACCGATTCCGGAAACCAGGGCCCGCCCTCTGGAGTTACCGGGGACAGCGGAGGTTAAAACAAGTCCCCATCCGATAGTTGCCATTCCACCGAAGACTCCCATGAAAAGAAACAACAGCCACCAGAGTGGACTGGGTATACCCAGCACCAGAAGCGAGACCGCCGCACAGGGAAAAGAGCCGATAGAAAACCATATCGACCATCTGGGCCGGAAATGACTCAAAACTGCGGCGGTTACCATACCCAGGATGTTCCCGGACAGAAAAAAGGAGATCAGTATTGATGGTGAAACATCCAGATTGCGGGTTAAGTCCCAGACCAGGGTTCCTGCCAGGGGTAAAAGGTACAGCCAGACAAAAAACAGCCCGATACTTAAAACCAGCGGCCAGTGCCTCTGCCAGATTTGCTTATAGCACCGTAATTCAGCAGAAAGTGAAAAACTGTCCTTTTTAGCCGACAAATCCAGCCCGCCTGTCAGTTTACTCTTTAAAAAACGCTCAAAATCAGAAAAAAACAAGCCCTGGGGAGGGTGTCAAAATCCAGGCTAACCTTTATCTTTAAGTATAGTGATCCTGATGAAGATGGGCAAGTTCAGCCCTGGACAACGGTATTCTCATTGACAGTATTTAGAACAGGCAATTACGTGTCAATAAATGGAATAGATTTCCTTTACATAAAAGTTAATTACTGAGACATCCCTTGCTGACGAACGTTAATCGATTATTGTTGCAACCGCAGGAGGGCAGTTGGGGGATAGGCCTCGCTTTTCTTGAGACTGTTTTTTTATTCATGCTGACCCTGACAAATGGTAAAAACGATTGCTGAAGGTGGATAAAAATGAAAAAAACTGGTTATCTCTTACTTGCATCTATTATTATGCTGGGTTCCCTGTTTCTTCCCGGAGTTGTTGTTTATGCTTTTAACCCCGATACTCCACTGTCAGGGGCTGATGCTTCATTCCTGGGGGAAAATCAGAACGATTACTCAGGTTATTCTGTAGCTCCCGCCGGAGATGTCAACGGAGACGGCTACGATGACCTCCTGATCGGCGCGTACAGACACAACAACTACACCGGCAAGACCTATCTCATCCTGGGCAAGGATCCCCCCAATTGGGGATCCGGCTTCAATCTGGCAGCCGCCGATGCCTCATTTCTGGGTGAGAACCAGGACGATTATTCCGGTCATGCGGTAGCTTCAGCCGGTGATATCAATAATGACGGCTACGACGATTTCCTTATCGGTGCCTATTGGAAGGATACTGAAAACGGCGGTTTGTCCGGAAAGGCCTATCTTATACTGGGTAAGAACACCCCCGACTGGGGGAATAATTACTCCCTTGCCAACGCCGATGCCTCTTATCTGGGTGAGGATGGCTCGGATCATGCCGGTTGTTCGGTTTCCATAGCCGGGGATGTCAACAATGACGGCTATGACGACTTCCTCATAGGCGCTTATCAAAATGACGCTGGCGGCTCGTGGAAGGGAAAGGCCTATCTTATTCTGGGTTCGAATGACCCGAATAAATGGCAAACGAATTTGAACCTCTCAGGAGCCGATGCCGCATTCTGTGGTGAGAATAATTTCGATTATGCCGGTTGTGCAGTCTCCACAGCCGGGGATGTAAATGGTGATGACTATGACGATTTCCTTATCGGCGCATGGGGTAACAGCGAAGTCCAGGATGATGCAGGAGAGACGTATCTTATACTGGGCAAGGATACTCCGGATTGGGGCAATAACTACCCACTTTCAAATGCCCAGGCCTCTTTCCGGGGTGAAGCAGAGGATGATCGCTCTGGTTCTTCGGTTGCCACGGCCGGGGATGTCAACGGCGATGGCTATGACGACTGCCTCATCGGCGCTTACTGGAACGATTATAGCGCCTCCTCAGCCGGACAGGCCTATCTGGTATTGGGTGAGAGTACACCCGGCTGGGGCATGAACTTTGCATTGTCAGGGGCCGATGCCTCATTCGTGGGAGAAACCTCTTATGATTATGCCGGTTTTTCGATCGCTACGGCAGGGGATATCAACAGCGACGGGTTCGACGATTTCCTTATCGGAGCTTATTCTGCTAATGGAAGCTCGATTGGGGCCGGTAAGACCTATCTAATGATGGGTAATACGGAGACGAACTGGGGAAGACACTTCGCACTCTCTGGGGCTGATGCCTCATTCCTGGGAGAGGAACTGAACGATGAATCCGGTATTTCGGTGGCTTCAGCCGGGGACGTCAACAATGACGGCTTCCCTGACCTGCTCATCGGCGCTAATAGATATGACGATGATGAAAATGAGATAGACAATATCGGCAAGACCTATCTGTTACTGGGAAGAGCTGCCCCCGGCATCACGGTCAGCGATATCTCAGGGGACACCACGGAAGCCGGTGGGACAGCCACCTTTACCATCGTGCTGAACACCGAACCGTCCGCCGATGTGACTATAGACCTGAGCAGCGACGATACCACCGAGGGCACTGTATTACCAACCAGCGTTACTTTTACCTCCGGCAACAGTGATTCTCCACAAACCGTCACGGTCACCGGCGTGGATGACTATATTGATGACGGAGATATTATCTATAACATAATAACCGCCGCCGCTACATCCGAAGATACCAATTATGATGATTTGGATGCCGACGACGTGGCTGTGACCAATACCGATGACGATACCGCCGGCATTACGGTAAGTACAATATCCGGGAATACCACGGAAGCCGGGGGTACGGCCGACTTTACCATCGTGCTTGACAGCCAGCCAACCGCGAACGTTACCATCGGTCTGAGCAGCGATGACACCAGCGAAGGCACAGTATCTCCCACCAGC
>JAFGOB010000035.1 GCA_016926695.1 Dehalococcoidales bacterium
GGTGCTGGAGTGGCCTAACAGGCACGCCTGGAGAGCGTGTGTAGCCGTAAGGTTACCGTGGGTTCGAATCCCACCCTCTCCGCCATCAGTTTTTTCTTTCCTGGGGAGATCCGCCCGTTTCTGCTGTAATTTCTATCCATATTGCGCTTTATTTTTAGTTATAGGTCGCCTTACGGGTAAAATCCCTGTTACTTTTGTTATTTTCAGGAAGAAAAGGTTGACTTTTATAAATTAATAAGGTTATATATATTGCAAATAGCCAGAAGTAGAAAAGGGATTATAATAACGTGATTTCCTCCTTTTATACCTTTTCGGTAGTGCTGAATCTGGTTTCAATTGTCATTATATTTTCCCTGGCCGTGTTTATCTGGAACAGGCGACCGGCTCCTGGTGTTGTGCCTTTCACTCTGTTTTTGCTGTTGGTTATTATCTGGGTATTCGTCCGTTCTATTATTGTTGCTACGGCGGATATCCAGATGAAGGTATCTCTTGGTTATCTGATGTATTTTGTAACTGCGTCCACGTGTATAGTCTGGTTATTTTTTGCTCTGGACTATACCGGCTACCGCTGGTGGAGGCGTCCCAGAAATATATTTCTGCTTTTTCTTATGCCGCTGGTTACGGTTTTACTCCTGGCTATCAACCGCCAGGGCGTAAGCGAATGGTTGAAGATCTATCCTGATATCGAAGCCACCGGCACAATCGTGGTATGGCAGAGGACTTTGTATATATGGATTCAGGCTGCCTTCGTTGGCGCACTTCTCTTAACGGGCTCTTTTTTGATCTGCCGCTCCGCTTTTGCTGCCGGACGTGAACAGCGCTGGAAGGCTATTGTCATATTGATAAGTACGCTTATTCCCGTAGTCACTCACATCATCAGCGGAGTAGGTTACTATCCGATCAAGGGGCTGGATTTCACGCCCTTCGCCCTTGCTCTTGCCGGAATTATTTACACGACCACTATATTTCATTTCCGCTTTCTGGATATTGTACCGGTTGCACGCAGCACGCTCTTTGAAAAAATACCGGACGGAATCCTTGTACTGGATGCCGAGGGAAACATCGCCGATATGAATCCATCGGGAGAGTGGCTGACAGGTATTAAACGTGATTCTGTTCTGGGAAAGAAGCTGGATAACGTCAGCCCGTGGCTTTACCAGTTGATCTCTGAAACTGGCAGCGGAAGACACATAGAGATTATTCCCGACGTTACCGGCTCCAGGTTTTTTCTTGAAGCCAGTGTGACTCCGTTGAAGGACGATAATTCGACTGTTACCGGATGGTTGATTATTATCGAGGATATTACCTATCGCAAAAAAGCGACTGAAGCTATCAAAGAGTCCGAGGAAAAATACCGCAGCCTGGTAAACAATATCAGGCTGGGGGTATTCAGGGTGACGCAGCAGGGCAAACATCTGGAAATCAACAAGGCTATGGAGAACATTACCGGATATTCGCGTGATGAGTTGCTTGAGATGAATGCCAGTGACCTTTTTCTAAACGTGGAAGACAGGGAGGCAATATTTAATCAGTCCCTGTTTGCCCCTGAAAGAACCGCCGCTGAAGTATGGAACAGGAGAAAAGACGGCTCCAGTATCATGGTAGCCGTGACCGCCACACCTGTCAGGGGGCAGGACGGGAAGTTATTATATTATGACGGTATTCTGGAAGATATTACGGAACGTAAGAAAATGACCGAACAGATACGCCAGCTCTACGAGAAGGAAAGAGTCCAGCGACAGGAACTGGAGGCTGAAGCCCGGGCGAGGGGTATTTTCATCAATACGCTGGGTCACGAGTTGAGAACACCTCTGACACCCATTGTTGTGTCTGCGGAATCGCTGAAGGAGTTATTTAATCGTGATCCTGCCAGCATTGAAAGCAAATTGATCAACAATGTTTACAACGGTGCCGAAGTTCTTATTCAACGTCTTGATGAACTCCTGGAGCTAGGTAAATTTGCCCAGGGCGGTATTACCCTGAACCCCCGGCTTTTAAATCCGAATACCCTTGTAAAGCAAGCGATATCCCGGTGCCTGCCGGAAATTGAAGGCAGGAATCAGAAACTGAGTGTTGAGATGAATCCTGATTTGCCGCAATTAAACGCAGATCCGTTGTTCCTGGAACAGGTATTTGTTAATCTCCTGTCCAATGCTTCAAAATTAAGTCCCGGGGGCGGACATATAATTCTCAGGGCAAACGCCACCGGCGATGGTTTGCTGGTCGAAGTCCAGGACGAAGGGAAGGGAATCTCAGCCGAAGAACAGGAACGACTTTTTCAGCCATATCACCGGGTGGAACAGGACCGGGCAAAATACCAGGGCCTGGGACTGGGTCTGGCGATATCAAGGCAAATCGTGGATGCCCATAAAGGCAGGATCTGGCTGACAAGACTTCCGGACAGGGGCAATACTTTCAGCTTCTTTCTGCCGGCTGGGTCCGCGGCGGAATAAGACGTCTTGAAAAACACCGCCTGACATGACCTTTTATTGATGACTGCCAATATTGAAGGCGTGGATACTTATCCGCTTTTTGCTTTATACTGTATACGATGAGCAGTCAACAAATGAAAAAATCAGAGGTCTGTGCCATCATCGCGGCAGCAGGTGAGAGCTTGCGTATGAACGGTGTTGACAAGATCATGACTACACTGGCGGGAAAGCCGGTACTGGTCTGGTCGATCGAGGCTTTCCAGTCCTCTCCGCTGGTGGACCGGATCGTGCTGGTCAACAGTCAGAAGACCCTTGAACCGGTTCAGTGCCTGGTAATAGACCAGAAATGGAGCAAGGTGGCTGATGTCTGTACCGGTGGCAGGAGACGGCAGGACTCGGTGGCTGCCGGGCTCAGGGTGCTGGGTTCTTGTGAATGGGTGATTATACATGATGGCGCGCGGCCTCTGGTTACCCGTGAATTGATCGAACGCGGGCTGGAAGCTGCCAGGGAGACGGGCGCAGCCGCGGCGGCTGTTCCGGTGACTGATACCGTAAAACTGGCCGGCGATGACCGGACGGTTATTGAAACACTTCCGCGCCGGAACCTGTGGGCTGTCCAGACGCCGCAGGTTTTCCGGACTGATATTCTAAAAGAGGCTTACAGGCAGGTCCGGGGTGATGTCACTGACGATGCCGCTCTGGTCGAGCAGACGGGTACACGGGTCAAGCTGTATGAAGGGTCTTATGACAATATCAAAATTACCACTCCGCGCGATCTGGCTATCGCGGAGGTTCTGATGAAAGAACATGCCTGGTAGAATCAGAATAGGTTTCGGCCATGACGTACATCCTCTTGTTGCCGGGCGAAAGCTGGTCCTGGGAGGAGTTATAGTCCCTTTTGAGAAGGGTCTGGATGGATGGAGTGATGCCGACGTGCTTGTGCATGCCGTAATGGATGCGCTTCTGGGCGCGGCTGCTCTGGGAGATATCGGCACTCACTTCCCGCCGGGAAATCATGAATACAAAAATATTTCCAGCCTGGAATTGCTGGCAAGGGTCAAAGAGATGCTGGATAGAGGGAGTTGGAAAATAGGAAATATAGATGTGACCGTACTGGCTGAAGCTCCCAAACTGAAGGACTACATGCCGGAAATGGCTGCCAATATCGCCCGGGCGCTCTCGCTGGATGTCTCAGACGTCAGTATAAAAGCAGGCACCTGTGAAAAAATGGGATTTATCGGCAGGGGAGAAGGTATTACGGCTGAGGCTGTAGCCTTGCTGGAGACTACCCTTTGAAAGCAGAGCGGTATATAATACAACCGAGAACCATGAACGGTAGAATGTTACTTTTAAATTTATGGCAGGAACGTTCCAATCGCCGGAATCCTGCCGTCGATTGTTGTCGTTGTCCTCAGCCCCGGTCTGAGCGGGGCATCCGGTTATTGATATAAACGGAGGGAGGACGATTGTCATGTCTCTATTTTCCAGTATTCGGAATGATATAAACACCATTTACAGGTGCGATCCGGCGGCTCATAATATCCTGGAGATATTATTCGCCTATCCGGGATTCCATGCCCGCCAATTTCACCGTCTGGCCCATACCCTGTACTGCTGGCATATTCCCTTTTTACCCAGATGGATATCGCATGTCAGCCGGTTCCTGACGGGCATCGAGATACATCCGGGTGCCAGATTGGGTGAAGGCGTCTTCATCGATCACGGTATGGGCGTGGTTATCGGAGAAACAGCCGAAGTAGGAGATTATGTTACAATTTACCAGGGTGTGACACTGGGTGGTACCAGCCTTCAGAAGGTCAAACGGCACCCCACCATCGGAAACTATGTGGTGATAGGCGTGGGCGCCAAGGTAATAGGAAACATCAAAATAGGTGATAATACCAGGATAGGCGCCGGTTCTGTAGTGATAAAGGCCGCTCCGTCCAATGCCACGGTGGTGGGCAATCCGGGCCGGGTTGTGGCTGTGCACGATCCGGATACGGATACGGTGATGAGGCTGCCGGACCCGGTAGGTGAAAAGATAGAAAACCTGGAGCAGCGTATTGAGGCTCTAGAGCAGCAAATAAGCAAAAATGAGGTCAGTCAAAAATGAAAATATTTAACACCCTTTCAGGACAAAAAGAGGAATTTGCGCCTCTGGGTGAAACAGTGAAAATGTATGTTTGCGGGGTGACCCCCTACGATGACAGTCATTTCGGTCATGCCATGAGCTATACCTTTTTCGACGTTATCCGCCGCTATCTGAAGTTCAGGGGATATGCTCTTAAATACGTTCAGAATGTAACTGATATTGACGATAAAATCATTCTCAGGGCAAACCAGCGGGGCATCTCTACCGTGGAGCTGGCTGAAAAATATGAAAACAGCTTCCTGGAGGATATGGATGCCCTGAATATTGTCCGGCCGGACGTATCGCCCCATGCTACCCGTGAAGTGCCAAAAATAATCGAGGTAATCGCGGGCCTGGTTGGAAAGGGATATGCCTATAAAGCCGCCGACGGCAGCGTCTATTTCCGTATTAACGCAGATAAGGACTATGGAATACTATCCCATCGCACCCTTGATATGATGCAGGCTGGGGCCCGCATCGAAGTGGGGGAACAAAAGGAGCATCCCATGGACTTTGTTCTCTGGAAGGCCTCCAAACCAGGAGAGCCCTCCTGGGATAGTCCCTGGGGGCCGGGCAGGCCCGGCTGGCATATCGAGTGTACTGCCATGTCCACCAGCTATCTGGGAGACCAGATCGATATACACGGGGGAGGGCAGGACCTGGTCTTTCCTCACCATGAAAATGAAATAGCACAGTCCGAAGGATATACCGGCAAGGCGCCCTTCGTAAAATACTGGATGCATAACGGTTTCCTTCAGATCGGCCAGGAGAAAATGAGTAAATCCCTGGGCAATATGTTGACTATCAAATCCGTTCTGGCCAGGCACAGCCCGGACGCTGTCCGCATTTTCATCCTGAGCTCGCATTACCGCAGCCCTCTGACTTTTACCTGGGAAGGACTGGAAGCGGCGGAAAAGGGAGCGGAAAGGCTGGCGAGGGCGGTCCGGCGTGAGGACAGTCCGGCAGGAAATACCTCTACCCTGGATACTGACGGCTGCCGCAGCCTGTTCATCGAGGCAATGGATGACGATTTCAACACAGCCAGAGCGCTGGGCGTTATTTTTGACCTGGCGCGGGATATAAACCAGGCAGCGGACGCAGGGGAAGATATTGCCCGTGCACGCGGCATGTTGAAAGAGCTGGCCGGAGATGTACTTGGACTGCGCCTGCCCCCGGCAGAGTCAAAAGCGGGGACGATAGAAGCAGCCCCCTTCATCGAATTACTGGTCCAGACCAGGATCAAGCTGAGACAGGCCAAACAATACCAGGCGGCGGATGAAATACGCACGGGCCTGGCGGACCTGGGGATTGTGCTGGAAGATACGCCTAAAGGCACTACCTGGAGAAGCAAAAAGGGATAGATAGAAAATTTCCCTCTCAGCCTCCGGAGACTTTGTCCCGGTATGCTTGTAAAGGCCGGTTTCGAATCGTCCCGCCGGGATTTCCGGTTAACATATGGGGTAATGTTATTTTCGGAGGAATCGGCATTATATTTTTATTCAGCCCCTTATCCAGAATACTCCGGCCATTTCAGGTCGGAGATGCAGGCTCCCTGCGTAAGCAGGGCGACCCGAATGGGCGGAACAAAAAATTCTCCGACCGTAAGGTCGTAGTAACTTTATCCTTAAGAGTGATGGTGCCGCGGAGCCCCTTGAAATATGAAAGACATACCCTTGAAAACCCTTTTTGTTGCCCCCGAAGCTGCTCCACTGGCCAAGATAGGAGGATTGGCGGACGTCGTTGGGTCCCTGCCTGTAGTTCTGCCTGCCCTGGATGAGGGTATGCGGACTATTATTCCTCTGTACGGCTCGATTGATCCCTCGCTTTCTCCGCTATCCGGAAGTAATAAGGGATTCGAGTTTGCTTACTGTGGGAGCCCCGTAAAGGTAGACCTCCGTCTGACTCACAATAGCGGCGTTCCGCTCTGCCTGCTTGAAAACAGCCTGAATTTCAGCGGCGGTGAGATATATTCCAACGATCTGGAGCGGTTTACCTTCTTCTCCCCGCTGCTTAATGGGACAGGCCATTCTGCGGGCTGACCAGGTCAGCACCGTCAGTGAGACCTATTCACGGGAAATCACCACACCCGAATTTGGCTGCGGCCTGGATGAGATATTGAGGTACCGTGATGCCGGGGGGAGCTTAACGGGATTTTAAACGGGATCAACTGTGAATACTGGGACCCGGCAACTGATGAAAATCTGCCGGTCAAGTTCGATTCTGCCGGCATCGACAAAAAGTCGCTGAACAAGGTTGAGCTTCAGCAGGCAGTGGGACTGACGGTCAGCCCTGATATACCCCTTATCGGTATGGTGCAGCGTGTACACGAGCAAAAAGGGATTGATATCCTGGAAGAGGCGCTGGGACCGATGCTGTCAGAGACCGGATCTCAACTGTACCGGAGACTCAGTTAGCATGATATTTCGGAATTTATGGGGATAGAGTGAATTGGACCGCATTTTATACCGGGTTGTTTTCCAAATACATACTAATACATGCAATGCTGTTTTATCGGAGACCGTAGCGGCATGGCAGGCCGTGCCTTATCATTTGACCCGCTGAATTTTTTTAACCTGTCGCCAGTTGCCAATGTTTTATTTTCAACAAATTATCAGGCCAATCATTGTAGACAGTCCATTTGACAATACTACGCATTAGAGGGTTATAATTAACCAAATCTGATTTCGGGTCAGTCTGAATTTCCGAATTCGGAGCAGCCATCAAACCCCCTTAATTATTTTGTGTTGTTTGTTGAATCCCGGTATTGACCGGAAAAGGAGAGTGTAACAATGAAAAAGGTATTGTTCCTGCTGGCGATCATGCTTCTGGTTATAGTATCCATTCTACCTGCCTGTTCGCAGTCTGCCTCCACACCCGCAGCTTCAAGTGCCGCGCCCGCAGCGGCAGCTTCAGGCGAGGCTATTGAACTGAAGTTCTCTTACTGGCCGCCTCCGGCCGATCCCTGGGTCCAGCAGGGTATTCTGCCATTTGGACCTGAATTTGAAAAAGCTACCAACAACAAAGTTAAGGTTACCTACTTCGGCGGCGCTACACTGGGCGCTCCTCCCGATCACCTGGACCTGATCAAAAAAGGCATTGCAGACATCGGCTGGATAAATCCCTCTTTTACTCCCGGCGTTTTCCCCCTGACTGATATCCGCAACCTGCCGTTTCTGTATCCATCGCCTGAAGTAGCCGCCAAGGTTTTCTGGAAACAGCAGGAAATACTGGACCCTATTGAGTATAAAGATGTTAAGGTCCTCTGGACATTCCCTAATCCCTTGATGGAATTATCAACGGCTAAAAATCCAGTTAGGACCCTGGAGGATCTTAAAGGGCTGAAATTCGGTGAAACTGAACCCCTGGCTGCGAAAACGGATACCCTCCTGGGAACTGTGCCGGTTGTGATGCAGGAGACCGAAATCTATACCGCCCTGGGTAACGGCATGCTCGATGGGCGTTTTCAGGAATATAACGGATTGCTGACCTGGAAATGCGGAGAGGTTACCAAATACAGGGTTGACAACGTCCGGATCGCCACCCATCAGAACATCATCATCATGAACCTTGAAAAATATAACAGCTTGCCGGCGGACATCAAAAAAGCCCTTGACGATCAGACCGGGTTCAACCGCTCCGCCGAGTCGGGCGTAATATGGGCCAGGCTTGAAAGCGAAGCCCATGCCAAACAGTTGGCTGATGATAAAGCCCGGGGGAACCCGGAACCCTACATGCTGCCCGAAAGTGAGAGGGCTCGCTGGGTTGCCGCGGCTCAACCGGTTGTTGATGAATGGCTGAAAGACATGGAGAGCAAGGGGGTGGGAACACAGGCTAAGGACTTGCTGGAAAAGACCAAGCAATGGATCGCGGAGTATTCCAGGTAATTTCCTATTCCGCCTGCGGCGCCACCCACGAACGACGAAAATCGTGTCTTGCTTCCCATCGCTATTTTCCTCGCCCCTTGTGGGAGAGGAATAGGGGTTATAGATGAACAATTGGTATTTTCTAGGTAATACAGGGTAAGGGGATTGATTAAAAAGACTGTCTTCGCTGCCTGGCATGCGCTGGAGATCATAGCCGAGATCCTGGAAAAATTTGGTTCATATATTCTCGTGGCAATGGTACTGTTGACATCTACTGACATCATGTTGCGTAAATTTTTCAACAGCCCGTTGCCCTTTAGTTTTGAGCTGACCGAGTTTCTTCTTGTAATCGTAGCCTGGTGCTATATTGCTTTCACTACGTCGAAGGGCCGGCACGTCAGCGTGGATACCGTCAGTTCCCATTTTAAATCCCGGCTCCGCAAAATCACGGTGCTTCTCGGTGATTGTATTACCGTCATTTTGTTCGGTCTGATTGCCTGGCAAAACGTGGTCCAGGGTTTCAATGTCCTGGATGTAGGTACCACCACGGCTATTCTGCATATTCCAAAATATCCCTTTCAGTTCTGGGTGGCTTTTGGCAGTGCCTTGGCCTGTCTTATTTTTCTCTTCAAGGTACTGAATTCTTTGCTGGGTGGAACGGACAAATGAGTCTGGAGTGGATTGGCGCCCTGGGGATACTGGCCTTTATTATCCTGATATTCCTGGAGATACCGGTAGGCATCTGTATGGGCTTGCTGGGCTTTGTCGGTCTGGGTATTATCAGGGGCTGGGACTCGGGCTTAAGCGTACTTGGGCTACAATACTTCAGGACAGCCGCAACTTACGCTTTCAGTGTTATTCCTCTTTTCGTCCTGATGGGATTCCTGGCAACGGAGGTCCGGATCAGCTCAGATGCCTTTATCGTAATAAAAAACTGGCTGGGACATTTCAGGGGCGGTCTGGCCATGGCTACATCCATAGCCTGCGCAATCTTCGCCGCTATCTGCGGTGATTCCATAGCTACAGCCTCCACCCTGGCTGCCGTGAGCTTGCCTGAAATGCGTAAGCTGAAGTACGATGACCGTCTTTCCCTGGGGGTACTGGCCTCATCCGGTAACCTGGGATTTCTCATTCCTCCCAGCCTGGGATTCGTTTTTTATGCTATTATTACCGAGCAGTCTATCGGAAACCTCTTCATGGCGGGAATCTGCCCGGGCGTGCTTTTATCTGTACTTTTTATTATTACCATAGCAATCTGGTGCCGCATCAATCCTTCTCTGGGACCTGCCACTGCACCCGTAGGCTGGAATACCCGTTTTACCTCTTTACGCTATGTTATTGCACCGGCTGTGGTAATAATATTTGTGCTTGGCGGAATTTATACCGGCATCATTACACCAATTGAAGCTGCAGCGGCGGGTACATTCCTCATCTATATCATCGGAATTATATTGCGTCGTCTGACCAAAAAGGCTTTCACCAGTTCTCTTTATGAAACAGGCAAACTGGTGGGAAGGATCTTTATCCTGGTCTCCGGAGCCCTGGTCTTCAGCCGTTTTATCACTATCTCGGAACTGCCTGCTCACCTGGCGAACCTGGTGAGCACGCTTAACCTGTCTCCAATGGTGGTGCTGTGGATTATTCTGGTATTTTACATTCTGATCGGCTTTTTATTGGATATTATGTCCATTATCCTGCTGGTTGCGCCTGTGCTGCATTTCGTTCTGGTGGGGATGGGATTCGATCCTGTGTACCTGGGTGCAATCACCATGATCACAATACTGATGGGGCAAATCAGCCCGCCTTTCGGAATTGTTGTCTTCGGCTTGAAAGCCTATGTTACGGATGTTCCCATCTGGACTATCTATAAAGGCTGTATTCCTTTTTTGGCGGTTATGCTGGTGGGGCTGATCCTCTGTGTCTACTTCCCCCAGATAGAGCTGTTCCTGGTTCCCAGATACTAAATTATATTTCGATCGTACCGCTGTTTTTCCCACTCTGCGGGGAATTTGCGGTTCAGAATACTCCAGTAGCTTTGTGTCGAAAGGGCAGCCCGGCTCTGTTTGACGAAGCCGTTGCAGTCTAGGACTGAAATTTTATAGTTGTTCTTAATCGCCTCAGCCATGATTTCCTCTACCAGCCCCCCATCATCCATTACCGGGTAGAACGCCTGGTACAGGCGGACTTCCCTCAGGGCCTTTTCGATCCTGGCAAACTGCTGAGGGTGCGTTATTTCCACCTGGCAGATATCCAGGTGTTTGACGCCTGCCTCTTCGATGACAGGCAGCATTTGCAGCAGCTTTTCACGGTGGGGGGGCCAGGAGGGTGTCTCGACCGTGACCACCGGAATGTACCTGGCTGCCGTCTTGATATTGTTGAAAATCGCCGAGGAAAAACCGTCCGCGGCCGGGTGTACCCTTACCTCGTCGAAGCCCATTTCTTTCAGTGCCAGGATACGGGATTCATCGAGTAATGTGCCGTTGGTGTAGACCTTGGCCCACCCCCTGGCGCCCATCTGTGGATCGACGGATCCCCGCAGAATTTGCATGACCTCACGTAAAAGGGGCATGTAAAACAGCGGCTCGCAGGTCCCTGAAAACTCATAATATTGCATTTTAACCGGAGTGCTTATCATCCGTTTCTGCACGGGCAGGTCCCGCAGGATGCTTTCCTGCCAGCCAGGGCTTAATTTCCATCCGGCAGGGAGAGTAAAATCACTGCTGACCTGATGAGGCTCAAAACAATATACGCAGTCGCGGTTGCAGACGTTGGGCAGGCCGAAATCACGGCCCAGCATGAAGCTGAGGAAAAGGGCATCCGAATGGAAACAGCCGTAGCAGCCCGGGGAAATATCCCGGCCGGTATAGGCGCAGCTACCATGGCAGCGGTACTTCAATCCCTTGAGCCTCTGCTGCCGCTCTATCTTGGTCTTATAGGCTTCCTGTATGGAAAGAAAGGTAATCATGTCGATGTTTGCTGCCTGGTTTTCAATAGTCTTTATCAAAAGTTATAATTAGGCGTTTTTCTACTTGTGCTTGCTGCAGGATAACCTCATCAGAGATACCCGGAGAATAAGTCCTCATCCAAACCAAATCGTGGCCCGCATTACGTAGAGCATCAATTGCTTCACCTGGAACATTCTCATCAGCAAGTATACGCATAGCCGTTTTATACTTCTAGAGGGTATACTTTTTCCACGTGCAGAACGGCACTGGTATAATGCAAACAGGCTTTAATGTTATCAGGGGTTAATCCGGTATAGTTTTCAGTATATCTGATTTAGTCCATCCCTGGGCGAGCAGATCTACTATAAACTCTACTGCAAGGCGTGTACCTTTCACGACAGGTTTACCTGTAAGAACATGCGAGTCGATAACGATATGTTCTTTCCAGTCCATCGCAAAATCCTCCTCTTTGATTATTTCTTTCATTCCATGCATTTTGCACCCTTGCTTTTATAATAAACTATCCGGCCATACCTGCGAAAGACAGTATTTAGAAAAGGTCCTTCGCGGTTACATTTATAAATGGCGGATTTGGTTCTTTTATTTTAGTCATTTTTGCTTTTTACTGCACAATAACATTTAAATTACCCGGTGACAATTGGACATGAATATGATAGTGTGTTATATCGAATAATTTTAATCCGCAAAATATTTTGTATAGCTAGTTTGTTAATAAATATTTGTCAATATTTCACGAGGTACTTAATTGCTAATGACAAGTAACAAATAAGGTGTTTTATGGAGATGGATAATGAGCCAAATTTTACCAGAATCTATAAATGACTGGACGTTTGAAACGGTAAACAACTTGGTATCACTCAACTATATAGAGACAGACAAATTTGATTTTAAGGAGATACTTGTAAATAAAAATGATCCAAAACATAATCTGAGAATATCCAAAACTTCTGCTGCATTCGCTAATTCGCGTGGAGGATTCTTAATTTTTGGCATAAAAGACTGGCAAGAAAAACTAAATCCTAAGGAAAGAATCGTTGGAATTGATTTTTGTTCTGAGATAGCCCAGTATTTTGGGAATGCAATACGCTCTATTGAACCATCTATAGCATATATTCCTAGTAATCCTCCGATATCCATTCCTAGCTCCGATAAAGTGATTTTGATTGTTAAAATTCCTATAAGTATTAAAGGACCCCATGGGGTGAAAGAAAATAATCAGTATATTTTTTACAAACGTACAAATCAAGGCAATGAGCCAATGAATTACAATGAGATACAGTTAATATTCCTAGATAGGCATGAGCGTGATAGAAAGCTTAGATTACTTTTTCGTACATTGGCCGATTATTTGTTTGCCATTCAAAGACTTAAATTTCCAGCACCTATGGTTAATGGGAGTGTACTTATGAATCTTGAGGAATTAAATATTGGAATTCTTGATGTATTGGTGTCTGATCTTTATGTTTTACTCCCAGAAGCGAATGGGGAATTGTGGGCTAATCTTCGAAATCTCCGACAACATGCGCAAGCTATAAATGAACTTATGAAATTATTCAGGATTAGATATTACAGTGGTATACTTAATGCTGAAAAAATAATCAGTGATCATAACAAGCAAATAGATAAATTGATTCCCGGGTTTGTCCAACTCAACGAAACAATCATGTCTGAGCTTGGGAAATATGGAGATATTGGTGGGGTAATACCATGAGCCTGCTGGTATAGACCTTGGCACAGTCTCATAATCAAGCATATGGGGAAATATGCATTGATGTCAATGTGAATGAAAAGGAAAAGGCACGGAATTTCCGTGCCTTTTGAATAATCCGTTAATGGCGTGGTTTAATAGTTTACTTTGTCGCGGCCTTTCAGGTTTAGCATCTGCCTGGCCTCATCCGGGGTGGCCGGAAGGATACTCATCTCTCTGGCGATATTGACTATGCGTTCCACCTGCTCGGCGCTGGTGCGTGCCAGTCTGCCGTAGCCGGCATAAAGGCTGTCTTCCAGTCCTACTCTCACATGTCCTCCCAGCGCCAGGGCTGCTGATCCAACCGGAATCTGGTCTTTGCCGACGGCTGCCACCGACCAGGTGAAATTGCCCAGTACCTCTTTTGCCCGCTCATAAACAAAAACCAGCGTGCCGATAGTGGCCGGCATACCGCTGAGAGCTCCCATCACGAACTGCAGATGGATAGGGGAGCTAATGTAGTTTCGGTCCAGCATGAATCTTACCGCGCTGATCTGGCCGATATCCCAGATCTCGATTTCAGGACGGGTATTGTTTTCTTTGCAGGCCTGGCTGTACTCACGCATCATTTTATAGGTATTTTCGAAAATAAAGTTCTCTCTGGCCAGGAAGGCTTTTTCCCATTCGTATTTGATCCTGTCCTTATTCTTCTCGTAGACCTGTATGGCTGTTCCGCTCAGAGAGCCGCAGTTCAGAGTAGCCATTTCCGGTTTGAATTCCGGGACTACCTTTATCCTTTCATCGGGTGTGCCTGCGCCGCCGGTGGTAATATTGATGATGACGTCACACCTCTGTTTAATATCTGTAACGATTTTCCGGAATATGTCCAGGTTGGGGGTGGGCTCACCGGTTTCATCCTTGCGGGCGTGGATATGTACGATAGCCGCTCCCGCCTCCCAGGCTTTAACCGCATCATCCGCAATCTGTTTCGGGGTTAGCGGCAGGTATTCGGACATGATAGGAGTTGCTCCCTGCCCAGTTATCGCTGAGGTTATGATTACCTTGCGTAATACTTTTTCTTCACTGCGTAAACTTACTTGTGCGCCCATTTTCACTTCCTCAAACATTAATTTTTATTTGATCGATTATTAACTGTTAGGCAAGTATGAACGGGGACTAGCCCGGTTCATTCCCGGCAATCAGTACGCTCACTGTTGCTGCGCCCGGTTCCCCGCCCTGGTTGTGGGTAAGACCCAACCTCGGATTATTGACTTGACGTACGCCTGCCTTCCCCTGGAGCTGCTTGTATACTTCGTACATCATACGCAGCCCGGTAGCGCCGATCGGATGGCCGAAACACTTCAGTCCGCCGTCTGTATTCACCGGCAGGCTGCCGTTCAGAGTAAAGGTACCGGCTTCGATATCCTCACTTACTTTGCCTCTCCGGCTGAACTGGAGGTCCTCCATGATCGTCATCTCGGTTATACCGAAGCAATCATGCACCTCGGCAATACTTATTTCATTGCGTGGGTCCTTGATGCCTGCCTCCCTGTAGGCCGCGATGCCTCCGCGGTAGGTCTCTTCAACATGGGCAAAATCATATTCCTGGTTCATCCATCCTTCACGCGGGCCCTGGCAGATTTGCAGTGCCTTGATATATATCGGGTCCGGCCGGAATTTTTTAGCCAGGTCGGCCCTGGTTATGATCGCCGCTGCTGCTCCGTCACTGACGCCGCAGCAGTCGAAAAGCCCCAGCGGATAGGCGATCATGGGGGCATTAATGGCCTGCTCAAGGGTAATCTCTCTCTGGAAATGCGCCTTGGGATTTAATGAACCATTGTGATGGTTTTTAACTGCAATATGCGCCAGCAATTTCTTTCCCTGCTCATGGCTCAGTCCGTATTTGGCGAAATAGCCTGTGGCCATCATGGCAAAGACGGAAGCCGGCGTCTGGGTTGTCAGCCTGTAGCTCCACGTGGCAATCGGCCTGGTCTGAGGCAGACCGGAGAAACCGGTATCCTTTAATTTTTCCGCTCCTACGGCCAGCACCACGTCATATATCCCCGCGGCAACTGCATAGCAGGCCGCCCTGATTGCTTCCGAACCGGTAGCACAGGCATTCTCCACATGAGTTACCGGTAAATACGGCAACTTGAGCGGTGAGGCTACGATCTGGCCCGTTTCACCGGCAAATACCGTCCCCCACCAGGCTGCCTGGATGGCGGAGGGATCAATGCCCGCGTCCTCATAGGCTTCATATACGGCGTCTATGGTCATATCTTCCAGGCTCTGGTTCCAGTTCTCCCCAAACTTGACACAGCCCATTCCAACTATGGCTACTTTATCTTTTATACTATCCATCTATCCTGTTTCCTGACCCGGTCTTGCCGGAATTAGCATTAAGTCTCTTCCCGTCTCTAGGCTCTGGCAGGCTGGCATTTCCACCAGTAGTTATAAATGCCGCCCACATAATAAAGCTTGCGGAAAGTCATCTCCAGAGGCATACCTACCTGTACGCTCTCCGGATCGCGGTCTGTCATATCGCACATCAACCTTCCGCCCCCCTCGAAATCAACAAAGGTGATTGTAACCGGTGGGTCCATCGTCTGCATGACATAATCATGGCTGAAGGAAAATACCCTGGCCGGTTTTTCAAAAAAGGTATAGGGCTCCATCTGGTCTTTGGTATGGCAGACCATGCAGATACGCTGCGGTGGATACTGAGGCGCTCCGCAGTGCTTGCACCTCGTTCCCGTAAGGCGTAATTCCCATTGGGCTTCACGCCACTGTGCCGCCGGAGTTGGCTGTCTGATCTCGATCGGGGGACGGGCCGGCGGTTGGACCTGAATCAGTTCGCGCCAGCGCATATACCGGCTATAGTTGGTAAGTACGGCTTTCGAGGCCAGGTATTTCCTGATACCCCTTCTATCTTTGAGCCCGTTTATCAGGCTATTGGTCTTTAATATGAAAACATCAGCCCCGTTGCCGTATCCAGCCAGCAATAAATTTTCATCCTGGCCTGCCTGTTCCAGTGCTGCTATAAGACTCATCAGGGACATAGCGCTGCCGGTATCGCCCACCGAATTGTGCATTACATCCTGCACCTGCGTTTTTTCATTGAAACCCAGTTTCTGTACCACGGAACGCAACTGCCGTGTATTGGGTGAATAGAGCGCTATCCTGGCGAAGTCTCCGGCTGCCAGGCCGGACTTTGCCAGCGCTGCCGAGATGCTGCTGTTCATGGTGCGGCTATAACCTTCTTCCGTAGAGAAGCGTTCTTCGGCATTACGTACAAATGTATCCCTGTCGGACCTCCAGACGTCCTGTATCTCGTAGAATTTTGAATATACCAGGTCGATATCCGCGATCGTATTTTCATTACCTACCAGCAGGGCTGCGGCTCCATCTCCGAAAGCCATCTCATTTGGCCCTGCTGGATAACCCAAACGGTTGTCAGATACGCAGACCAGAATATTACGCGCTGATCCGCTGTAGACCGCGTCCATGGCAGCCTTTAAAGCATTCGTTCCGCACCTGAGAGATCCGGAAAAGTCCATGGTTACTGCCTCTGCCGGCAGTCCCAGCACTGTCGCTATGGTAGCTGCTGTCTGTTTCTCTTTATAGGGAGCGGTGGTTGAAGCGAAATACAGCCCGCCGATACTCCCTCTATCCAGACCCTTTATACAGTCAAGCGCCGCGGCAAACGCCATCGTTAGGCTGTCTTCATCGTAGTTGGCAACCGCTCTCTCCCCGGGAGATGGGGCTGATCCCCACGCCCTGGCAATCTCGGCCCTGCTTATTCTGTAAAAGGGTATATATGCACCGTATGAAATGATACCTGCCATCAGCTTATCCTAATTCTAGCCATTAAGGCTAATAGTTTATTTTGGTAAATTTGCTCTCCTCCCGGTGTACAACAACAAGAAAGGGTCATGAAAGCCCCGATTTTTTAACCTTATCTATTATCTTCCCTTGATGAGGAGAATGGCAAATCAAAGGATACCGGGTTTTATTCCAGGCCATGCAATATTGCATGGCCTGGAATAACGTGAACTTGACAGCCCCTTATTTTTTCAGGACGATCTCACCCAGGTAGATGTCCTTCTGGGTTTTGGTTTTAAGGCTTCTGGGCTTGTATCCGGCA
>JAFGOB010000036.1 GCA_016926695.1 Dehalococcoidales bacterium
GGCCATGGTTTGCCATATTGGCCTTGCCGATGGTGACGAACCATACGTAGTGCCAGTCTGTTTCGGTTACGAAAGGGGCAAGCTCTATTTTCACAGCAGGCTTGAGGGACGGAAGATTGATATCATAAATAGGAACCCTAAGGTTTGCTTTGAAATGGCGATTGATTTGGAGTTTACCAGGGCAGAGAACCCCTGTGATTGCTCCATGAAATATCGGAGTGTAATCGGATTTGGCAAGGCCCATATTTTGGATGATGGAAAAAAGTCACATGGTCTTAATATAATAATGAACCACTACGATAAAGGGGATTTCACATTCGGGAAAACGTCACTTGCCACTGTGAACGTAATTAGAATTGACATCACCCGGATAACTGGTAAGCAAATACAGGGCTAACATATCATGTCTCGCCGCCGGTATACAGGTTCCCTTAAGAGATCGGTGACTTAAAAGGCTTCAAGCCGTCATGGCAGCTAACTGACCTGACTCCAGGTTGTCCAGGAAATGGGCAATATCCTGTCCTGTAATAAAATACCCTATTACCGAGGCGGCAGGGCTCAAATATCAATTGTAGGACGCTACGGAGTGGGAAACAGGATCACCGGCCCAGGTTTGAGGGAATTGTTACCAGTTGCTTACCGCTTTATGGCTGGTGCCGGGGGTGGGACTCGAACCCACAAGGATTGCTCCGGCGGATTTTAAGTCCGCTGCGTCTGCCAGTTCCGCCACCCCGGCGTTTGTGATGAAGACTCTAGCGTTATGTCAGGTTTGACGTCGAGCCGTCACCGGAATCACGTTGTCCAATAACGCCGTCATGTCCTCTTGCATACCAGATATTATATGAGAATAGGTGCCCATTGTAAACGCTACCGATGGCTTAAGGTGTTCATAAGCTGTAGCATGGCCCATTCACTGCTCCAATCATTTTGTCTTATTTACCCCACACCGGCCCGAAAAAATAGTATAATAATATATAGCTGTTAGTAAGGAGGTTCGCTTTATGCCTGAAGAGTTCAAGCCAGGATGCCAGAGGCCACCTATTAAGAAGCCAACTCTTGAAACTGCTCCTAATACCGAGTTGAATGCAAAGGAGGCGAAACGAGCTATGGTAAAGGTAGGAAAACCAGCCCCCGATTTTACAGCCCCAGCTTTCTACAAAGGCAAGTTCATGAATACTAGTCTCTCTGAATATAAAGGGAAATGGGTATTGCTGTGCTTCTACCCGGGTGACTTCACCTTTGTCTGAGCGACGGAAGTTTCAGCAGTTGCTGAAAAGTATGCCGAGCTGCAAGACCTGGGTGTAGAAGTACTGTCGGTCAGTGTGGACAGTGTCTTTGTACATAAGATGTGGAATGAACATGAACTTTCCAAGATGATTAACAAGGATATTCCGTTCGCGATGTTATCCGATCAGGACGGCAGCATAGGAAAATTGTATGGCATATACGACGAGGATAGCGGCGTCGAAACGAGAGGCAGGTTCATCATCGATCCCGATGGCAATATACAGGGATTCGAAGTGTTAACACCTCCGGTGGGCAGAAATGTTAGTGAATCTATCCGGCAAATCAAAGCGTTCCAACTGGTACGGAATTCCAAGGGAACAGAAGCCACTCCTTCAGGCTGGAAGCCCGGTAAGCCGACACTGAAGCCGGGTCCGGAGTTGGTGGGCAACGTTTGGAAAGTCTGGAAGGTAAGCCAGGCATTTGAAGACTGATTTAGCCTTTAAATGAAGATGCTTGAAAAGGGCGCCTCGATTGCTGAGGCGCCCTTTGATTAACTTTTGTTTGGGAAGAAACCACACTGGTATCAGCATTGCAGCAGTTACTGGTCTCAGGCCACAGTTAGCGATGGGAAATTACTGGATTGACTTCTCCAGTTTCAGTACATTCTTGACGGTAACATGTGAGCCTTCAAATTCAATAATCCCGTCATCACGCATCGAACCCATTTCCCGGGATAAAGAAGGCCGGGGTATGTTGAGATAGTCCGCGAGCTCATGCCTTTTCATCGTGAGCGTGAGTTCCTTATTACCCGACTGGAGGTAGATATCCAGCAAATAGCTGCTGATTCTACCCCTGATATTCTTGGATGAAATGTGCTCTATTTTCTTATCCAACATCGCAGCCCGGTTGGATAAGATTCGCAGCATGTTTATAATCAGGGTACTGTGAGAAGAACAGATATTTGAGCAGGCACCGGTTATCTTATTCGGCGGGAGAAAAAGTAAGACACAATCTTCCTGTGCGATAACGGTCATCGGCCAGATTCTGCGGTCTGAAAAGGCCACCACTTCCCCGAAAACATCGCCGGCTTCTAGTATCCCCATGATAATGCGGTTACCGGAATACGTTTCTTTGCTAAGAGCCACCTTGCCACTGGCGATAATCCCGATACCATGAAACGGCTGACCGTAAGCTACGATAATCTCACGCTGTTTGGTCCGGCGTACAGTTGGCTTGAGGCAATCGAGCATGATATTTAAAGACTCGCTGCCGATGCCGCGAAACAGCAAAGCGGACTTTAAGGTATCAATCCATTCCAAATACATTGGAAAAACTTCTTTTTGGTAACCTAAGTTACCGCTTTCACGTCGTCATTGTATTATATTATATTTAGTAGCGCAAATAATTTGCTGCCAGAATCAAGTAGGAGGTAATCGAATGACTGACATGTTTTGTTTCCAGTGCGAGCAGACAGCCAAAGGCACGGGCTGTACCAAAGCAGGCGTCTGTGGTAAGAAACCTGAGGTAGCCAATAAGCATGATGAGCTGGTTTGCGCCCTGATAGGTCTGGCACGTGTCGCCGAAGGGAAAACACCGGGCAAGGAAGCGGACGAACTGATGATGCAGGGACTTTTCGCTACCCTGACCAATGTTAACTTCGACCCGGCGCGCATTGCTGAACTCAAAGTTCGAGTGGAGGCAGCAAAGGAAAGGCTGGGTGGCGCCGCAGATTTCGACCCGGCTACACTCTTCCACGGAGATACCGATATCGTTTCGCTTCGCTCGACACTGCTTTTCGGGTTGAGAGGCATGGCCGCCTATGCCTGGCATGCTCATATCCTGGGTGAGGATGATCCGGAGGTTACCGCCTGGCTCTACAAGGGTATGCGGGCTGTCGGGGAAGACCATAGCGTAGATGAGTGGTTGTCTTTGATCATGGAATTCGGGCAGGTCAACCTCAAGTGCATGGCCCTGCTGGATGAAGCCAATACTTCAGCCTATGGTCATCCCGTACCTACCAAAGTGAGTATGAAAGTGGGAAAAGGGCCGTTTATCGTTGTGACCGGTCACGATCTGCTGGATCTGAAGCACCTTTTGGAGCAGACGGAGGGAAAGGGTATTAACATCTATACCCATGGAGAGATGTTGCCTGCCCACGGCTACCCGGAACTGAAGAAGTATTCCCACCTGAAAGGGAATTACGGAACTGCCTGGCAGAACCAGCAGAAGGAGTTCGATAACCTCCCCGCGCCGATTCTTTATACTACCAACTGCATCATGCCGCCCCGAGAGTCTTATGCCGGGAATATTTTCACCACGTCAGTGGTCGGTTATCCGGGGCTGAAACATATACCTGACAAAGATGGCAGGAAAGATTTCACTCCCGTTATTGAAAAGGCGCTTGAGCTGGGTGGCTGGGATGAAGACAGGCAGTTCACTGGCATCAATGGGGGCACCGAGTTGATGACCGGCTTTGCCAGAAATACCGTGATGGGAGTGGCTGACAAGGTCATTGAGGCGGTGAAATCAGGATCTCTCAAACACATATTCCTCGTCGGTGGTTGTGATGGTGCCAAACCGGGACGCAACTACTACACGGAGTTCGTGAAGCAAACCCCAGACAATACGGTAGTGCTGACGCTGGCCTGCGGCAAATACCGCTTCAATGATCTTAAAATCGGTGAGATTGCCGGTCTGCCCCGGTTGCTGGACATGGGGCAGTGCAACGATGCCTACTCGGCCATTCAGGTAGCTGTGGCATTGGCTAAAGCATTCGATTGCGGTGTTAACGAATTGCCTCTTTCACTGGTTTTATCCTGGTACGAGCAGAAGGCAGTCTGTATCTTACTTACTCTCCTTTCGCTTGGCATCAGGAACATCTATCTGGGTCCTTCGCTACCGGCCTTCGTATCCCCCACCGTGCTCAGCGTCCTGGTGGAAAAATTCAATCTTAAGCCTATATCAACCCCGGAGGCTGATATGAGGGCTATGTTAGGGTAATCAGAGAGTCTATGATTCCGGCTGAGGAGGTTAGTAACCCTATGGACATAGAAAATAACCCTGGGAATGTTTTGATAGCTGAATCGGCACAAATAGCCGCTCTGGTTGACTACCAGAGCGGCACGGTAGTAAGCCGGACAATAATCGGGCGGAATGCGGGATCGGTCACCTTATTCGCTTTCGACAGAGGGCAGGGATTGAGCGAGCATACCGCTCCTTTCGATGCTTTAGTCTATATATTCGATGGTGAAGCTGATATTACTATCGGTGGCCGAAGCATTCGGGTGAGAGCAGGTGAAACGGTTATCATTCCGGCTAACAGGCCTCATGCCCTTAAAGCGGTCGAAAGATTTAAGATGATGCTGGTTATGATCAAGGGCAGTTGAAGAGGAGAATACAAGTA
>JAFGOB010000037.1 GCA_016926695.1 Dehalococcoidales bacterium
CCCGGAAGGTGAATTAGTACGCCTTGGATCCCTGGGGTCCACTGGAAAATGGTTCTGCGGCGATGGTCCCGGACCGTCTCTGAGAGGGGTTGTTCGGGGCAATGTCGTCCCGATGGGCGGCCTGGGTGTGTTTACGGTTGCCGCTACAAAGCTCTATCACTGGCCAGGACCGCCATCAATAGAACTTGAAGGAGTCTCACCCAGGTATACTCCTTCTACAATCTCGGATTATTTCCTTATCAGGGTATATTCTTTCCCTTCGATGGAAGCTATGGATAAAGCCCAACAGGAGATAGGTGAAGCCGAGATCGCCTATGAGCTTATGGGATTCAACAGGGGTATGGCAGCTTCCAACATTGCTACCAGCAATGAAGAAATGCTCCGGCTTCATGCTGAATTCAGCAAATATTTATCCGATTACTGCCTGATGGTAATAATCGGGGGATATTCCAGGACTGACTTCGAATATAAAATCAAGGTACTTGAGCAGGTTACGCTTGAAACCGAGGGAGTTGCGTCAGCCCTGTTCTCGGAAGATCCGAAGATAGCTGCCGGCTGTACCTGGAGATGGCTCCGCGCCACCGGTTCCGTCCGGGAAGTTTTCCGGGCCACGGGGTGTTTTGCAGGCGAGGTTGGCGGTACCGATGTTTTCCGCTTGATGGCGGACTACATCGTGGAAACCGGCAAATTCAAACAGGACATGATTGATAAAGAACTCATCTTTAATGATGGAGCCCCGCCTTTTACCCAATGCATTGAGCACGGTCATTGCGGGCATGGAGAACTATTGATCCGATATATTCCAAATCCTCAGAACTGGGCAGGCATGATGGACTTCATGGGAAAAGCCAATAACCTGGCGATCGAAGGACACTTTGGAGTTCCAGGGCATGTATTCAGTGATGCTCAGCACGATATCTACGGCCCGCATGTGATGAACTATCACACTTGGTTGAGAAAGATTAAAAAGTCCTTTGATCCTAATGGGGTATCAGAAGGCAGTCACCACATTACGGTAAAAGAGTAAGAAACATGTTCCTGCCTGAAGCAGAGAGGAGTGACTTATGAAATCGACGGTAGTTACCAATACCAGGAATCTCACAACCGATATCGTAATAGTTGGCGCGGGAGGGGCAGGCCTGGCCGCCGCCGTGACAGCAGCAGAAAAAGGCGTTCAGGCAATCGTGCTGGAAAAAAGAAGTATGCCGGGTGGAGCGACAAATTTTGCCGAGGGGCCTTTTGCCGCGGAAAGCCCGACGCAAAAACGACTGAATATCGAATGTACTAATGACGAACTATTTAATATCCATATGTATTACAACCACTGGACTCTCAATGCGAAACAGGTGCGGGAAGTAATCAACAAATCCGGGGACACCATACGATGGTTGGAAGATAAAGGCATCGAGTTTTATATGCCGATGATGTATCCCAACCAGAGCCCGATGGAATGGCACAACCCCAAAAAAGGCTGTCCGGAAATTATCAAGACCTTTATGAAAGACTGCGAACAATCCGGTGTAGGGGTGTTTTTCAAGACAAGCGTAAAAAAAATACGTTTAGATGAAGCGGGAAAAGTGTCTGGAGTTGTTGCCATGGCCGGCAAGGAAGAGATAACGATTTCTACCAGGAGCGTCGTCATCGCTACCGGCGGTTACGGCGGCAATAACAGATTAATCAAGAAATACAACCCCAATATCAATCTGAATAATATCAAGCGTAACATGCTGAAAGACATGCACAGTGGTGACGGGCTGCGCATGGCTTTTGAGATCGGAGCCGATAACGAAGGCCTGGGCAAGCTGATTTTACACGGTCCGGCAACTGAAGCGCGAGGCGCCTTCGGGCTTGCCATCGAGGCAAACTGCGTTTGGGTCAACAAAGACGGCGAGCGTTTCATGCAGGAGAGCGCTTCCTTCAGCCCATTTGAGTCTGTTAACGGAGTATTGCGGCAACCGGAGCAGGTCTGTTTCAGCCTCTTCGATGAAGCTCTTCTGCAACACTCGATCAACAATGGACTGGAAAGACCTTTCCAAAGTAGTCTCCACAGCCGCGGTATGATGAACAAACTGGATGAGGTGTTGCAAAAAGAAGCGGCCATGGGCCATGTCATGATCGTGGATTCCTGGAACGATATAGCCAAATGGATAGGAGCCCCGCCTGATAAGCTGAAAGCTACCATAGATGAATATAATGCCGGCTGTGACAAAGGGCACGATGACCAGTTTGCCAAAAATCCCAAAAACCTGAAAGCGTTACGAACACCTCCTTATTATGCCGTAAAATGCGCCCCGGGCATTCTTTCCAGTTTTGGTGGTATCAAGACAAACCACCGCATGGAAGTGGTGAATAAAGCCGGCGCCCCGATAAAGGGACTATACGCCGCCGGGAATGATGCCTGCGGAGGATTCTGCGGGAATACGTATAATGTCCGCCTCGCCGGAGCCGGATGCGGGTTCGCTTTCAATTCCGGCCGGATAGCCGGAGAAAACGCTTCAAGTTTCGTTTCAGGTAAGTGATCTTACAAGAAGGAGAACGCCGGTAATGAGATACCCTTCTCGGAAAATGGATAATCTGGCTTTGTTTAACGCTAATCCGGGTGTATACATCGAGAAGGCCATGAAGGACTATGTCTTGACCAGTCCGTTGAATTGCCTGATGGGCTTCAAGAATAAGCGTTTCTTCGGAGAGCCGGTTTTTGCTTTTGCCGATGGTGACAGCCCTATCTTTCAAAACTTCCAGCAGACGGTATCAGAAACCCATCTGCTGCCGAGGGAAGTACTGGAAAAACATGTTCCCATCACTTTTAAAATGAAACCAGGATTCGAGCTAAAGCACGTCACTGTTATTGCCGGGGCGTTACCGGTGAACCCGGAGATCGTCAGCATTGAAGGCAGGTCATCGTACGGAGGCACTTTATTACACAATCACATGAACTGGCTTGGCGGGCATTGGGGTTTCTTAAAGGCGGTCTGTAATCATCTCGAATCACTGATGTATATCTTGGGGCATAGCGCTGTGTCCCCATTCTTCTCACCTTTATTCAGCGATGACCCTAAAAAAATGGCGGATAATTGCCGGAAGACCGTCTGCAACTGGTCGGAACGGCATGTTGCCGAGGCATGCGGCCTTGGTACCTTCGGCTTGAACGGCATGATCATTACTGAAAAAGGGGTAGCGGTAAACCTATTTAGCACGGTATGCGATGTAGAGATCGCGCCCACTCCCAGACCTGAAAAAGAGTATTGCCTTTTCTACAGGGATGGATCCTGCGGAATATGCCTGGAACGGTGCCAGAATTCAGCCATCAGCAAAGAAGGCCGGGACCCGCGTAAATGCCATGAGTACGCCGCCCGGATATTACCGGAAAAACTCAGGAAAGAAGGAAAACTGCAAGACTACGTCGGGATTCCTACCTGCGGTCTTTGCACGATGGGAGTCCCTTGTGCTGACAGGATTCCGTAATATTCAACCTGATATTACCAGGTATTTGAGGTGTTTTTATGAAATCAGAAAACGAAAACAATCCACCTGAAGCTGATATCGTCGTGATCGGCGCGGGTGGCGCGGGGCTTGCTGCCGCGGTAGCGGCCGCGGAAAAAGGAGTCAGCGTCCTGGTAATGGAAAAAGAACGCAAAGCCGGGGGAGCTACGCCATTTGCGGAAGGGATCGTGGCGGCGGAAAGCCCGACACAAAAGCGGGCGAATATCCAGATAACTCGAGACCAGCTATTCAGGAACCATATGGATTATACCCATTGGACACTGAATGCTCGTTTGGTCCGGGCTCTCATAGATAAGTCAAGCGATACCGTCGCCTGGCTGGAAAACATGGGGCTTTCTTTCACTTTACGTGGTTTGCACGGTTCAAACGCCCCAGACAGACCGAATAATCAAATGGCAAACCTGATGCCACCGGTGTTTCATATTCCTCCGGAGTGGGGGACAGGGATAATCAAAGTCCTTTTGAAAAAGTGTAATGAACTGGGAGTCCGGTTTCTTTATAGGACAAGGGTGGAAAAACTGCTGACCGATAAAACCGGAGCCGTTTCTGGTGTAGTCGTTACTTCTGAAGGAGACAAACGTACCATCTACGCCAGGAGCGCCATCATCGCAACCGGAGGTTATAGCAGCAGCAAAGAACTAATGCGCAAGTATTGTCCCCAGTATGATGTCAACAACATCGATAAGCTTAACGTGAAAGGGACTCATCCCGGCGACAGGATACGCTGGTTGCGGCAAATGCATACCGGCGACGGTATCCTCATGGCGTTTGAGATTGGGGCAGCCGACGAAGGATTGGGAAACCTGTTGATGAACGGACCCAATTTTGTGGCCGGGAATCACGCCTGGATGCTGGCCATGAATGCCGGGGCAATTCGCGTCAATACTGACGGTGAACGCTTTGCCGCGGAAAACCTGGGGCCTTTTGTTTCAGATAATACGACAATCAGGCAGCCCGGCCAGGTAATGTTCTCGATATTCGATAACGCATTCAAAGACAATATCGTCAAAAACGGATTCGGTCCTATCTCCGGCGGCAAATACCCTCATGAAGCTTCCGGAATAGAAAAAGATCTTGCGGAAGCTGTAGCCAGAGGAAGTTGCCACGTCTCCGATTCCTGGGATGACATCGCCGGGTGGATGGGCGCGCCACCACAAAAATTGAAGGCGACTATCACCGAATATAATTCCTTCTGTGAAAAAGGGCACGACGATTCATTTGCCAAAGATGCGATGTTCTTGAAAGCTATCAAGACCCCGCCTTATTACGCCTGTCGCTCCTACCCCGGCTTCCTGGTAACGATCGGTGGGATTAGAGTCAATCATCGCATGGAAGTCCTGAAGAAGGATAATACGCCTATCCCGTGTCTTTATGCCGCCGGTATTACCACGGGCGGCTGGTCCGGAACTACCTATAATATCGGTCTTCCCGGCGCCGGTTGCGGCTTTCCGGTCTATGGCGGGCGGATCGCCGGTGAAAATGCGGTTGAAAGCATTAAAAACCTTCAAGATTAGACGTTACCCATAAACACATAACTGAAAAAGCAGGCAAACAATTGACAAGAGAAACTGCAAACATAATGAGTGATCTGGTAATCATCGGCGCCGGTGGTTCCGGGTTAGCCGCCGCCGTTGCCGCGGCCAGTCGTGGAGTTAAGGTATTAGTTATCGATAAACGCCATTCAGCCGGCGGAACCATGAACATGCTGGCAGGACTGGTGGCAGCCGAAAGCCCCACACAAAAAAGAGCCGGTATCAACATAACAGTGGATGACCTGTTCCTCAAGCACATGCAATTTTCTCATTGGAAGCTCAATCCTCGTATTGTTCGCGCCTGGCTGGACCGCTCCGGTGAAACTATTGCCTGGTTGGAAGAACGGGGGGTGACGTTTCAGATGTTTTCCATGTTCACCGATGAACCTCCAACCTCATGGCATTGGGGGTTACGGGTAGGTGCCGATATTGTCAAGGTATTGATGAAAGAATGTCAAAGATTTGGCGTGCAATTTATATTTGATACCCGTGCCAAACAGATATTGATTGATGAATCGGGTAAGGTAACCGGAATAACTGCGCTTGAAGGTGACAATGACATCGAGTTTAAAGCCAAAGCCGTTATTATCGCGACCGGCGGTTATGGCGGCAACCGGCAAATGCTTGCTGAACATTGCCCCTCGTACCTGAATCAACTACCTGCAGCAGGAATTGAAACTTCACATTCCGGAGATGGCATTCAAATGGCTTTTACAGCTGGGGCTGAAAACGAGGGATTGGGAAATCTGCTCATGTGCGGCCCGTGTTTTGTCGGCGGCTTTGGCGCCTTTCATTTGGCCATCGAGCCAACGACGATATGGGTAAACAAAAACGGCAGACGCTTCATTGAAGAAGGTCTGGGTTGTAGTCCGTTCGAAGCGCCGAACGCCATATTACGCCAGCCGGAACAAGTCTGTTTCAGTGTTTTTGATGAAGGTATCGTACAACAAGTCCTTAACCATGGATATATCCGCCCGGATGCCCACACTGTCTCGCCGGTGAACAAGATTGAAGGCGCGCTCCAAGACAGCTTGGTAAAAGGCAATCTTATGAAAGCTCTCACAACGATAGATCTGGCTGAGTGGATCGGAGCCGAACCCACCGTGTTTCAGTCTACGATCGAAAAATACAATCAGTTCTGTGAGGACGGACACGACGGGGAATTTTCCAAAAATTCGGAATACCTCAAGGCTTTGTGTCATCCGCCGTACTATGCTGCCAAGTGCTATCCATGGCACCTTGGTACAGTAGGCGGTATCAGAATTAATGAGCGCATGCAGGTGTTGAACAAAAATCAACAGCCGATTCGGGGACTATATGCAGTGGGTAGCGATACCGGAGGTTGGTCGGCTTCAACATACAACCGTTATCTGGCAGGCGCCGGGGCTAGTTATGCTATAAATTCTGGGATGATAGGTGGTGAAAATGTAGCTAATTACGTATCTATGGAAGAACCTTCGGGTTAAAAATCTAGTATGCGATAATTCGGTTTTACGTTTATCAAACTATATTGGAGGAAAAATGAAAAAAGTATTTATCTTCCTGACAACCATGTTGATCTTCATTCTGGTCATGACCGGTTGTGGTGACAACCCGACGACGACTACCACAACAACCTCTAGCCCAACGCCAACGGCTTCTACTACTTCTACCACGGCAGCAGGTCCCAAATATGGCGGTACGTTAAGAATAATTTATGACTCCGGGCCTTCCGGCGCTATCGGTTACCCCCAAGATTTAATGTCAGATTCTACGACGGCTCCGCAACTTTGTCTCGAAGGGCTTCTGAAAGAAGATAACAAGAACCAGTTTACCCCCTGGCTGGCTGAGTCGTATCAGTTAGCTGATGATCGCCTGTCTATCACTCTTATGCTCAAAAAAGGTGTTCAGTTCCATGACGGGAGCAACTTGAATGCTGAAGTATGCAAATGGAACCTCGAGAATTCCATAACGGCGAAGCGGGCCCCTTACTGGACTTCCGTCGAAATCATCGACGAATACACCGTGAAGGTCAACTTCTCCGTTTGGTACAATACAATGCTATCTGGGTTTTCCGGTAATACGGCCTGGATGATCTCGAAGGAAGCTTTTGATAAAAACGGACTGGAATGGGTAAGGCAAAATCCCGTGGGGACTGGTCCATTCAAGTTCGAAAGTTACCTGAAAGACACTCATTTTAAAGTAACGAAAAATCCCAACTACTGGAAAAAAGCAGATAACGGCGACCAGTTGCCTTATCTCGATGCGGTAACAATGCTTTTCATCGCGGATACCGTTACACAGACCTCTGCCATGCAGACCGGAGAAGCTGAAATGCTTACCATAAAGCATGGCAGTAAAGTTGCGGCTGATCTAAGCTCGCTTGGCTTTGTCATACAGTCCGCAGCCATCGATACATCCGTAATCTTTGGCGATACCGCTAATCCCGATTCTCCCTGGGCCAACAAAAAAGTACGTGAAGCAGCGGAGTACGCTATCGACCGTGATGCTATTGCGACGATGGGATACGGGTATTGGAAACCCGCCTATCAGGTTCCTGGTTCGTCCACTACGCCTTATGATCCCAATTTCTCCCTGGGTCGCAATTACGATGTCGAAAAAGCTAAGCAATTATTGACGGAGGCAGGTTATCCTGAAGGTTTTGCCACCACGCTGGTTGCCGCCCCGGTGAGTCTCAATAAAGATGTCGTGGTCGCACTGCAAGGATATCTATCCAAGGTAGGCATTCAAGCTGAAATACAGTACCCTGATGCAGGCAAGTTCACCACCGACTACATGATGGGTACCTGGAACAACGCGATAATATATCAACCCGTTGCCGGCTTTGCCAACTATATGAATATATTCTCGATCCTTTTCAGTCCGGTGACAAATTGGCATCCAAGCTGGGAAAAAACTCCAGCATACGTAGAAGCCTATACCGCCGCTTTGTCAGCTCCATCACCTGATATAGAACTAATACGGGCAGTTACCGACTTGATAACGAACGAAGCGCTGATGACTCCTATTAATGAAGGCGGCAGAGGTTGGGCGTATAGCTCATACGTAAAAGACGCCGGTATCCTGGAGACCAGCCTACCGCCATTCTTGAAACTGGAACAAGCATGGTTGGACAAATAGAACCCGGCCAACAGTAGTTGCTCCTTGTTTTGTAAAAGGGGAGAAATACTCGATACGGTTTCTCCCCTTTTCAAATAGCCTGGAGTAAACGATTTAAAGGCTTACCGGGGTTATCAAATAACTTGAGATAATAGCAGGACCGCGAATGATCACCTTTATTATTAGAAGACTCTTGCTGTCGATAATCGTCCTTGTAATTGTTAGCGCGTTAGTGTTCGTCGCGATGCGTATTTTGCCAGGCGATCCTATCTTCATGCTGTTAACTCAAAGTCAACAAACTGAAATTACTCAAGAACAAATAGATCTTCTAAGGCAAGAATATGGTCTGGACAAATCATTAGCAGTTCAATATTTGAATTGGTTGGGAGGAATGGTCCGAGGCGACCTTGGTATGTCTATTCTTACAAATCTCCCGGTGGCCGATGAAATATTGAGAAGGCTGCCAATTACACTAAATATTGGCCTGCCGGCTTTTTTATTGGGGATAGTACTAGGTATCCCAGCCGGGGTTTTGTGTGCGGTAAGACGGGGGACATTTATTGATACCCTGGTAACCACATTCTCGAATATAGGTATAACTATCCCGGTTTTCTGGTTAGGTTTTATATTGATATATTTATTCAGCATCAAATTGGGCTGGCTCCCGGCCTTAGGTTACACGTCACCATTAGACGACCTGGTGCTTAATATCAAACAGATAATATTACCAATAATATGCCTGGCGGTTTTTCCCATCTCCGCGACGTCCCGACAAACCCGTTCCAGCGTACTAGATGTAATGAAACAAGACTATATCCGTACAGCATGGTCTAAAGGATTACGTGAGCGCGTAATCATTGCGAAACACGCACTGAAAAACAGCTTGATTCCAGTCGTTACCCTGTCAGGTATGGGATTAAGCATGATAATAGGCGGATCGGTAATTGTTGAAACAGTTTTCAATATCCCGGGTATGGGACGGCTGGCAGTCCAATCGGTTTTCAGTCAGGATTATCCTTACGTGCAGGGGATAGTGCTTTTCGTGGCAATAGTGGTGCTTCTGGCGAACTTATTAACGGATATTGCCTATGGCTATCTCGATCCTAGAATCAGATACGGATAAGGGAGACATCACATGTCCATGAGCGTGACCGGTGTAACAACCGCGGCCCAGCTACCTCCACGAGTAAACGAATTCAAGAGATTCAGGAGAGTCTTCCTTGGTCGAGGAGTCGTAGTTTTCGGCTTGGTGGTGATATTATTTTTTATTGTCGTTGCGGCGTTCGCTCCCCTCATCGCTCCTTATGATCCTTATGAAACCGATGTTGTCAATGCATTGCTGCACCCCAGTGAAGCACATTTGCTGGGTACAGATGCAGTAGGCAGGGATGTTCTCAGCAGGGTGATTTATGGTTCAAGAACTTCTTTACTGATCGGTTTGTCCGTGGTGGCTATGTCAACCGTGATAGGAGTGATACTCGGAATATTAGCTGGTTATTACGGAGGATGGGTACATACAGTCATCATGCGTTTGATCGATGCTTACATGGCCTTCCCCATGATAATTTTAGCGCTGGTAGTGGCTTCATTGCTGGGCGGTGGGGTAACCAATGTCATTATCGCCCTTAGTGTAGCCATGATGCCCGGATATGCGAGGCTAATGTGTGGCCAGGCGCTTAGTTTGAGGGAAAATGACTACATAATGGCTGAACATGCTTTAGGAGCAAAGCATTTCCGTATAATGTTCCTTCATTTAATTCCCAATTGTTTCTCACCTCTGCTAGTAATGGTAACCATGATGCTGGGTTCTGTTATTCTGGCTGAAGCAGGCCTGAGCTTCCTGGGTGTTGGAATTACTCCTCCCACGGCTGCCTGGGGAAGCCTGGTGAATGACGGCCGTCCGTACTTAACGACTCACCCTCTTCTTACTTTTGCGCCGGGGATCGCCATAATGCTGGTAGTATTTGCTTTCAATATGGTCGGAGACGGGCTGCGTGACGCACTTGATCCTAGTCTTAGGGGAACAATATAGGATAACTTAGAATGAGCCCAAATCCGAAGACATTCGCTACGCTGAGTTTGTAAACGCCAAGAATAGCTGTATCCCCAATGGGGTCAATTGCCTAGATTGTTGAGATCCTTATCTATCCCAAGGGGGCAATGATTCGTCA
>JAFGOB010000038.1 GCA_016926695.1 Dehalococcoidales bacterium
AAATATTACCGTTCTTTATTAGGCCCGGAAAGAGTGAAAAGGGCGCATATCTTTCGTTCCATTCTGGATGAAGAAATCCTGGTTTCCGGTGGCTCGGATACCCCCGTTACCCGGATGAGCCCCATAAACGGGATACATGCATGTGTAAATCATCCCCTTGAAGGTCAACGCATCACCGTCCACGAAGCGATAGAACTGTTTACAATCAATGCGGCAAAAATTGGTTTTGAAGAGACTATCAAAGGCAGTATCGAGCCGGGCAAAGTGGCGGACTTCGTTGTCTTGTCTGACGATCCCTACCGCGTACCGCGCGAGCGTATTCGTGACATCAAAGTGGAAATGACCATCATTGGAGGCAACGTCGTTTTCAGGCGATGATCTGGAGGAGCGGAATAGCAAGAAAACAGCCCGGGCCAGGTCTTGGAATCTCCAAGTCCACAATTTGCTGCATTGCTGGAAGAGCAACCGGGTGCGCATACGGATTGTTTACCCCGATTTTTCGTTGAGAGCGCTCGTCTGAAAAACCTCGACCGGGAAATGGTCTTTGTGTTTATCGTCATGGCTGCGGCCTCTCTCGCCACGGCACTTCCAACAGCTAAGGGATTCCCCTTCGACAAGAACTTATGTTCTTTATGTACATAATCTAATCAGGTATGATGGGAAGCAGAATGGAGGATGGGAACTGCCGGTTATGATATATGGTCTGCAGTGCGAGTTGAATCTCAGCATCGTCACCCATTGTGTGTCCTGTGTTGAGATTACGGTCCCACCTGGGAAACTGGCTGCTGGAAATTTCAAGCCGTATGCGATGCCCGGCCTTGAATACGTTGCTCGTACCGCCGAGATCGATATCATAATCGTATATCTCGTTAGGTTGAATGAGTTTTGGGTTAGATACGGAGTCCCGGTAGCGCGCTCTGACGATTCCCTCGGCGACGTTAAAAGCTGCTCCATCAGGCCAAACATCGATCAGCTTGGCGGTAAAATCGGTGTCTACTACTGAGGACGAGGCATAGAGAGTCACCCGGACCGGGCCGGTAACCTCGATAGCTCTTGTCAGAATGGCTGTCGAATAAACGAGAATGTCCGGTCTGTTCTCAGTATCCTGCTGGTCGAAGGCCCCCATACCCATCTCGCTGGAGGGCGCCGGGTCTCTCGGGTCATAGAGAAAGCTATCATAAGTCTCTTCTTCAGGCGCCTCGAAACTCAAAACTCCATCGCCTGACCGCGTGTTGGCTTTTCCGCCGCTGTGGAGATAGCACTTCGTGTAGTTTGTTCGGGCTAGCGGCCACTCCTTTTCACCACGCCAGGCATTATCACCCATCACAAAAATACTCACCGGGTCTTCTTCGTCAACTCCGTTGTCCATACCCTTCAGCCAGCGATCGAACCATTTTAAATGCAGCCCGGTCACATCAACCACGGCTCCGGAGCTGGCTAAGCCAAAATCAAGTTGCCCGACAACGTTGGGCATGTTAGACGTATGAATCCAGGGGCCGATGAGCATTTTCTGCTTGAGCGGCTTTCTCATCGCTTCTATTTTCAAATAGCTGTTGAGGACACCGGGGGTCATCTCGGCGTCGTACCACCCGGCGATATGAAAGACAGGTATATCAAGGTTCTCCATGGGTAGGGGGCCGCCGGCTGCTTCTTTCCAGAAGGCATCATCGGCAATATGGCGAAGGGTGCCGGCGTAGCCGGGATCCATTAAATCAAGTCCTTCTATGATTTTCACAGCGGGAGAATCTTTCATCGGGAGGAAGCGTTGCTGCTCTTCAACGGTGTCTAGGAGGTTCATGAGTTGCTTCATGGTTGATTTCATTTCTGCTTCAGGAAGATTTTTGCGAGCCAGTTCCTGGAGGCTTCGGCTCAAGAACCAACCAAGATGTATCTGTAATTTGTATGCATCACCTTTGGCAGAAAACGGGAAAGAGCGCGGAACATGGTGAGTCATCCCGGGGCAAATCGCCTTGAGGTGGGGCGGCCGGGCTACAGCGGCTGCCCACTGTGTGTAGCCAAAATAGGAAAAACCGTACATGCCTACATTGCCATCACACCAGGGCAGGGCTGCCACGCCTTCGACGCTATCGAAACCATCTTCGACTTCCTGCTTCCAGAGAAATGCACGACCTTCAGAATCGCCGGTACCACGCACGTCCTGCAGAACAACGGCATAACCAGCTCGCGCAATTCTTTGGGGATTCATGTAGCCCGCCTGCGTTGGAAACATGAGGTTTTTATTATATGGGGTACGGGTGAGAATGGCGGGGTATTTACCTGGTTTATCAGGTCGCCAGACATCCGCATACAGATACGTACCATCCCTCATCTTAACAGGAACGTTGATTTCCAGTTTTATCGATTCGGTAGACAACATAACTCCCCCTAGATATATGCAACTTTTTTATTCTATCTCAGAATAAATACTCAATTAATGTTTAGGTAAGTTCAATAGCTCAAATCAACTATTGATGTACTTCAGAGAATGGCATACATTTAGTTGAATATTAAATAACTTACTCAGGCCAGATTTATTTTAAAGTTGGTCTTAGCAAATGAGTAGTTATTCATTATACTATCAGGGCCATCATGCGGGCATTGTTTTCATGAACACTTTTTACCCGAGAAACCCTGTTTGAAAATAAAATAAAACCAGAACTAAAGTAGGAGGCGTGATATGAAGAAATTGGTGGTTTTAATACTCCTCTCGACACTCCTAGTCGGCAGCCTAATATTAGTTGGTTGTAGCGATACTAACACGACAACCACATCACAAAGCCAAACAACCCCTACACAGAGCCAAACGACTACCACGCAAAGCCAAACGACTACTACGCAAACCCAGACTACTACTACCCAAACTGCCACTGCGACCACCCAATCTGATAAATACGGAGGCACTTTTATATTCCCTTTGACAGTCGACCCCGTAAAGTTGGGATATGGTCCTGAGAATTCCGGCATATCGGGCCAAGCCTCTTCCCCTGTTTTGGAAGGTCTTGCGAGGAATAGGGCAGGCGGGGCCCTTGAGCCGATGTTGGCAACCGATTGGGAAGTGGCTGAGGATAACTCTGCTATTACTTTCCATCTAAGAGAAGGGGTTAAGTTTCATGACGGTTCCGATTTCAACGCAGAAGTCGCCAAATGGAACATAGACCTCTATATTGCAGAAGGTTTATATCCTGATATCGCTTCAGTAGAAATTATCGATGAACACACTATCAGCGTAAAAGTTCAAAGATTCACAAACATCATTCTTGATAGTGTAAGTGGCACTCAAATGATATCGAAAGTCTCGTTCGATCAACACGGAATCGATTGGGCGAGGTTGAACCCGATCGGCACCGGCGCATTCATATTTGAAAGCTATGAACGGGATGCCAAGATAATATATACGAAAAACCCGAACTACTGGAAGCCTGACAAACCCTACCTGGATCGGATTGAATTGGTTACCATCCCCGATGACACAGTTCGAAAGATAGCCTTTCAAAATGGAGAGATTCATACTATACGCGCTCTTGGGCTGACCGCACAAGAACTCGATCAAAAAGGCTTTCACCACCTTGAGATCGCTGGAGGGACCTTCGCTTTAATGCCCGATAGTGCTAATCCCGATTCACCGCTCGCAAACCGGCAAGTACGGCAGGCGATTTCATACGCAATAGACAGAGAAGCACTGGCTGCTTCATTAGGCTATGGGTCCGTGAAACCTGCTTACCAGATGTGGCCCGGATTCTCAGCGGCGATCCCGGATATAGAAAAAATCTATGACCTGGATAGAGCGAAGGCTCTATTGTCAGAAGCCGGGTATCCCAGCGGTTTTAAAACGACTATATACTGCTTTGGGCAGGTAGTCCCCAAGGAATACATAACGGCACTAGCGAACATGCTCGGTGAGATTGGTATCCAGACCAGTCCCGAGTTTCCTGAAATGGGCGCTTACCTTCAGATGTACGATGAGGGGTGGGAAGGCCTGCTGGGTCATGCATACATCGGGAGTGACAATCTAAATACCCCTTTTCTTTTTTACTTTGGCCCGATGAGCCCGGCGAGCCTGGCAATTCCCGATGGCTTCCAAGAAGCTTGGGATGCCGCGTTATTCTCTGATGAATATGACCCATTATTAGTGAGAAAGGCACTCCAGATCTTGTACGATGATGTAACCCTCATACCGTATGTTGAAGAAATAGCGATGGAATTCGTTCTTGACGGAGTTCACGATACCGGGCTTGACGAAGTTCTCGGCGCATTCATCCTTGACGAGACCTGGCTTGATCCATCTCTGCGTTAACCTGATAAGATTGGTTAGTTAATAGAAACAGCCCGGGAACTGTTTCGGATATATCCGAAACGGGGAAAGCCGGAACAGTTTTCGGGCTGAGTAAGATAAATCTCTGGAATTGAGTTGAACTGTGATTCCAACATGGATAACGACCAATATCTAAGATACCAGATGAAAAATGATTAACTATATAATCCGCCGCGTTTTACAAATGATACTTGTTTTATTGTTGGTTACCTTGGTGGTATTTGTATTTGTGAGGGCATTACCAGGTGACCCTGTTTTAATGTATCTCATCTCTCAAAAAGCAGACACCATGACGCCACAACAAATTGCTAACATCAAACATGATCTAGGCCTCGATAAACCTATGATCGTGCAATATTTTGATTGGCTAGGCAATGTCGTTACCGGCGACCTCGGTAAGTCCCTGGTTTATGAGACCCCAGTAATAAATGACATAAAAAAAAGACTTCCGGTGACTTTGTACATAGGCTTGTTGTCTTTTATTATTGCCATAATCATAGGGATACCGATGGGTGCAATATCTGCTATACGTCGAGGTTCTTGGGTAGATAGCACCTTGACTAGCTTCGGTAACCTGGGTATCTGTATCCCCATTTTCTGGCTTGGCATATTGCTTATTTACCTTTTCAGTCTCAAACTGGGATGGCTGCCGAGTTTTGGTTATACTTCTCCTTTCAAAGACTTTTCATTAAACATTAAGCAGATTATCATGCCTGTTTTTTGTATGTCTATCCCTGAGATCGCATCTTCAGTACGGCTTACTCGCTCTAGCATGCTTGAAGTCCTGCAACAGGACTATATCCGGACCGCCTATTCAAAAGGCTTGTTAGAACGATATGTAATAGTTAAACACGCCTTAAAAAATAGTCTGGTTCCAGTGGTCACTTTAAAAGGAATGTCACTTGGTTCGATAGTGGGCGGTGCGGTACTCATTGAGACAGTATTCAGTATTCCTGGTATGGGTAGATTGGCAGTTCAATCACTCTTTGCACACGATTACGTGGTAATTCAGGGTGTTATGTTGGTAATAGGCGTTGTTTTGCTGGCTGCCAACTTGCTGGTGGACCTATCTTATGGGTGGCTAGACCCGAGAATTCAGTACAAATAAGGAGAAGTATATTGACCAGCGATCTATCGGCAATTGCATCCCAATCGTGGTCGGAAGTTCCACCTCGCGTAAATGAATTTCGGCGTTTTCTCAGAGTATTCATTGGTCGCCCGGTCAACGTTGCTGGTCTCATTATTATATTGCTATTGCTCATATGCGCCATTTTCCCATCATTATTGACATCATATGATCCAAATAAGATGGACTTAAGAAGTACCCTGCTCGAACCAAGCCGAGACCATCTTTTAGGGACCGATGCTCTTGGTCGAGATATGCTTAGCCGTATAATCTATGGAGCACGGACTGCCGTTATGGTTGGCCTCGTCGCCTTGGGCATCGCCGCTGTGAGTGGTATGATTCTTGGATTGGCCGCCGGCTATCTCGGGGGACTGGTCTACACCATCATTATGAGGTGTATAGACGCACTTATGGTTTTTCCGCCAATGTTGCTGGCTCTTACTATAGCGGGTATGCTTGGCGGTGGAATGCTTATGGTAATGATCGCCCTCGGTATAGGATTCATGCCAGGATATGCGAGGGTAATGTGTGGCCAGACATTAACCATCAAAGAAAATGACTATATTTTGGCAACGCGTGGTATGGGGGCAAGACATGTAAGGATAATGTTTAAACACCTTTTACCTAATGCCTTCCCTCCAATGATAGTATTGATGACCATGATGATAGGCATGACCATACTCGCTGAAGCAGGCCTGAGTTTCCTCGGGATCGGAATCTCAGAACCAGCCATTGCCTGGGGATCTCTGGTGAACGATGGTTATAAGTACTTGATGATACGTCCGGTTATATCCCTGGCACCGGGACTCGCCATCATTCTCGTAGTGTACGCCTTTAATATGGTGGGCGATGGATTGAGAGATGCCATTGACCCCCGGTTGAGAGGATCCATTTAAGCTGACCTTTCAAGTAGACACATCTACAGGGATAAAAGAGGATTGTACTGTCTGAACAGGAGAAAATCGTATGTTATTTGATGAAGTAAGAGCAACGGACGAATCTAAGACAACCACAAATTCTGTTTTGAAAAAATCATCATACGGAAAAGGTTGCACCCAGGCCTTGATGACCGGTTCGACCTGTCTGCGAGGCAACATGACTGGACAATGTGTAGATAGCGAGGCAGGTTTGTGGCCGGGTTTCCTGAAATTTGTAACTCCAGAAAAAGGTAACAGGTATCTGACCGTCGGGGGATTCGGCGAGGAAGTTTTTCCCCTGCTCAATGAAAAGGGGGTTGTTTGTTCCCAGGGATTAAGGATGACGAGATTCGATCCTCTTCCTGCTGGGCAACCTGGATATACCCCTGCCGGCGAGATAATGTGTAACTCTAATAGTGCCTCCGAATTTGTAAAACTTTGGGCGGAAAACTACACGAAATTCGGATCACCCTGGGGCGGAAGATGCAATCTGATCATCGATACGGAAATGGGATACTGCGCGGAAGGAGCTAATTTCGCTTATAACGATCCAACCAATCATGTTATCCACGGCCCCATGTATGACCAGGTTTTTGTCTCAGCCAACTTCTATATTTCCAAGAGGCTCAAAGCCCTGGCAGAAGCCGGTATCGGGGCAGGCTATAACAGGGCAAAACGGCTCTCACAACTGTTAGTCGACCGGCAATATGATTCTTCCATGCTGCCGAGGAGCGGTGGCATTTCTCTATCCTACTTCATGAAATGCCTGAGGGATCATGGAAATACCAAACCTGAAGAATCGAGAATGGGCCCTTATATATCAGAAGACAGGGGCGAACTTGCTCTCTGTTGCCACGGGTTGAATGACTACACGTCAAATGCCTTCATCGGTATTTCACGGCCTGACCATACCGGGTTATTCTCCTGCGAGTGGATAACCCCCAGTCAACCATGCATATCACCCTTTATGCCGATATATATCGGCGTGAATGATATACCCGCAGTACTCAAGACTACCGAAGCGTACGAATATTTTGAAAAGCTGCGTTTTGCTGTAGAGTATCACCCTGAGTACCGCGATGATGTCACGAAGCATTGGACGGTCTTCGAGATACACTCTATTGAAGAGAGTTACCTGCTCGAAAGAGGATTGCTGCCCTTGATAGAGCAAGGGAAAATCGAAGAAGTCAGAGAACGGCTGACAAGGTTCGTTCAGGAAAAGTGTGATCAGGCGATGACAATTTGCGGTAAAATGCTGACAGTATTTAACGATTTGCCAGTCATCGGAAGATCTGCTGGATTGAGCTTTAAATGAGTTTTCCTGCGGGATTGTTGTGCCCGTTACGATTTCTGATACCCGATTGGGGAGCGCTGATGGGGTTGCATCGGATAAACTGGCGCTTGATGCTGGCGCTGCTGTACCGGTGAAGAAAGCTGTAAATGGCCCGGTGGAGTAGCAGATTTCCGGGATTGTGCAACCTACAGAAGCACTAATTATCAAAGCCAGCTTCGATATCTGTCCGCCCGAACCTTCACCGGAAAATAAAAGGGCGGTTGATGACTGGAAGCTCGTATGAAAAACCTCGACCGGGAGATGGTCTTTGTATTTATCATCATGGGGGCGGGTTCGCTCGCCATGGCAATCCCGCAGCCTATTTTTTCCCTCTACCTTACCTCCATCGGCATCGGACCTACAATATTGGGTCTGATTCAGTCAGTAGCCATGGCCGGCATGGTAATCGGCGAACCCTCGTTAGGTTGGCTGGCCGACAAGGTCGG
>JAFGOB010000039.1 GCA_016926695.1 Dehalococcoidales bacterium
AAACATATTTAATCGCCGGAATAATAAACAGCTTTGTCCTCCCGGCTGGCAGCGGCACCTTAACAACTGAATAGCAGCTTGCGGGTATGCTGAAAAACCGGCCCCTGCAAACGGCTTCGCGCCTGTGAAATGTTTGGTTATTGCTTATTGAAATTTGTTTGTTCCTTGTTTCTTGATTTTAATGAATCTGCCGAATATGGATTGTATTTTTTACCCATCCACCGGATGCTTCGGCCACACTTGATTATCCCCCTACAGCAGCAGCAGGCGTTCGGCGTTTTCATGGGCGATGCGCCCTCTATCAACCGGGCTCAGCGGCAGCCCGTCCAGGAAAGCCCTGGCCGCCTCCATGGAGGCATACGGATAGTCCGCGGAAAAAAGTATCCTGCTTACCCCTACCTGGAACAGCAGGTCCAGAAAGGCCGGTAGATAGTTGAAACCGCTGAAGGTGTAATAAAAGTTCTCACGGAAATATTCCCCCATAGTGCGTTCCAGACTGGTCTCTTCCTTTGCCAGCCTTTCATCAATCCGGGGAAGCATAAATGGAAGCGCTTCACCCAGATGCCCTGTTATTACCTGCAAGGCGGGAAAGCGATCGAATACCCCGCCCGTCACCAGGCGCAGGCAATGCACAGCGGTCTCAATATGCCATCCCCAGGCGGTGGTCGATAGCAGTTTGGTTACATTCGGCGGATGATTTCCGGAATACCAGGCCTCCACTACCTGCGAAGGTGATATTGCCGGATGTATATAGAGCGGCACCTGGAGCGTGGAGGCGCATTCCAGTACCGGCCTGAAAAACTCATCATCCAGGTAGCGTCCGCGGGTATGCCCCATCACAACCGCCCCTTTAAAGCCGTACTGGCTGACTGTACGCTCAAGCTCCCTGGCGGCCTCTTCCGGGGCGGAAGTGGGCAGTGCGGCAAAGGCGGCGAAACGTTCCGGGTAATAGTTGACCCGCTCGGCCAGGTAGTCATTCTGTTCGCGGGCGATTGCCGCCGCTTCAGCGGCATCCATTTGCTGCAAGCCCGGAGTGGTCAGCGAAAGTACCTGCATGTCTACGCCGGCGGCATCCATCTCGCCGGCCCTCAGATCGCCGATATCGCACAGCCTCTCCAGGAGAGTCGGCCCGGGAAGACTGCGACCGGGTTCCTTTTGCCCCGCTGCCCGGGTGCCCGTGGCTTCCAGGAAATCCCGGGTGGCATAGTGCTCCTCAAGCGCGATTACGCGCATTTTCTTCGAAGTCCCGTTTTCCATTTCCGCTTACCTCCATACGCCGGTTTATTCCCTGTGTCCGCTATTATATCTGATATTATAGCAGAACGGAAAACACGTTTATTTGAGTTGCTTATACTTACTAAACACACGTTACCCGGTACTCAAATTGATTGCCCCTCCCAGCCTCAGGAGATTCTCACGGCACCCCGACAGGCGTTAAGGGAGAGCCAGAGCCGATTGGGTAAAAGGAATCAATCGGGCTCAGAATGGTCGATATATCTTCAATGCTTCTCCTCTATTGATAAACCCATTGTGTCAAGTGTGTGATAGGCTCAGCCCCTTCGTGGGAGAGGGAGGGAACACATTATAAATGGTTCAGGACAGGTATAATAATGGCACAAACAGCTTCTTCCTTTGGGAAAGGAATAAGGGAGAAGGGATGGGAGTGAGTCTGACCTCCTGTACTATATGGGGCTTTTTCGCCTCTCAGTCTCTCTTGTTGTACCTCTTTGATCTGGATTGAGGGCATGTCCGTCCGGGAATATGGTAGGCACAGGTCTTGCACCGCAGGCAGGGGGCGACCTGAAGGTATTTTTGTCCTTTGTTCGCCCATTCCGGGTCAACCAGCAGGCCTCTGCCGATGGCCACGAAATCGGCATACTTGTTTTTAACCAGATAGTCCGCATCCAGCGGAGTCCTGATCCCGTCAACCAATATTACCGGGACTTCAACCTTTTCCTTTATCTTGCTTCCCCTGTAGACAATCGAGTTGTAGTGAAAATACCTGGGGACGTCCATATCCTCGATATCGCCCGCCATAAAGTGGGTCATTCCCGTGGATATTTGCAGCAGGTCAACCCCGGCCTTCTCCAGCTCCCGGGCTATATCGACGCTGCCCTCGATATCCGGCTCATCACACCCTATCTGGCAGGATACGATGAAATCCTGCCCCGCCTCCCGGCGTATCCCGGCTATAATTTCAGCGGCAAACCTGGTCCTGTTGGCAGGACTCCCTCCGTAACCGTCCTCCCGTTTGTTCACCAGCGGGGAAAAGAACTGGCTGATCAAATACCCGCGTGCTCCATGCAGCTCCACTCCGTCAAATCCCGCTTTCCTGGCTCGAACAGCCGCCGCCACGAATTCTTCCTGGAGTCCGGCAATTTCAGTCAAACTTAAAGCCCTGGCCCGTACTTCCTGATTTTCCCTTGAAAATCCCCTGAAATCCGATGGGGCCACAGGGTCTTCGCATACTTCGCCCGCCGCCGCCAGACCGGCATGATGTATCTGCACCATCACCCTGCAATCACACTCATGGCAGAAATCAGCCATCCGTTTAAAACCCCTGATCTGATCGTCCGACCAGAGCCCCAACTGTGAAGGGGAAAGCCTGCCTGTCCGGTTTACGCAGGTCGCTTCAACTATTATCAGTCCCACGCCTCCCCTGGCCCTGTCCCGGTAACGCCCGGTGTTTTCCAGCGTAAAAAGACCGTCCCCTTTTGTATAGCCGGCACAGACCATCGGCGGCATCACTATCCGGTTTTTTATCCTCAAACCTCTGATTGTAATCTCAGAAAACAGATTGTTCATATCGCTCCTCTGAATATCGTCAAACAGCAGCGACCGCAGCCGTAAATATTTCAGGGAATTCTGAATGGAATGGTCAGAACGCTGTTATTTCGCCTTGCTGAAGCTGTAATTACACCCTCAATTATACACCATCAGCCGGTATTGAATCTTCTCCGGCCGTGTTTGACTAGTTTTTCAGCGCACCCTATATTACAGATAGACCATGATTGAGATAAGCGACGGGGTCAAAAGCAAGATACGGGAAATCCTGGAGAAAAATCCGGGGAAATACCTGCGTTTAAAGGTCGATGGGGACGGCTGTGCGGGCCCTTACCTGGGACTATCCCTGGATGAGCCTGACTACGGTGAAAAGCCGGTTGAGATCGACGGAATAGAGTTCCTCATTTCAGACGATGTCAGGCAAATAGCCGTATGGACCAGAATAGATATCTTCCTTAATCAGCCGACTGATTGTCTTTTTCTTCCAGCCTGAGTTTATAGTCCGCCTCCGCCCACTTCCTGGCCGTTTCGGAATAGAAATAATCGGGCTTTTTCATCATCTCTTCGTTCTTTTTCATCCTCTCAGGATCAGGGGACCTGTTTTTCCTTTTTCCCGCTTCGAATCCTTCCTTCGAAGTCCTCCATAGCTTGTCGGAGTCCCTCACCAGTCCTTCATTTTTGGAGATAAACCCTTTTCTGGTATCGTGCTGGGAAACAATCTCCACTATTTCATCTATCAGTTTTTCAGGGTAATCGACCTGCCGGAGAATGGTACGGGCCAGCCTGGCGCTTTCGGCCTGGTGCTCCATCACTGCGCCCTTCTTCTGATCTTCAGCGGCATCCTTGTCAAAAATGAGCATTCGCCTTTCTCTCGGCAACTGGCTCCAGCCTACATCATGCAGAATAATCGCCGGTATGACCACATCTTCATCCCCTCCCTCCACCTCCAGCAGCTTCCCCGCATATCGCAGAGTTACTTCGGCATGTCCCGTGTCGTCGCGTTTATCCTGATAAGGAAAAGCTATCTCCCAGATCTTCTCAAATATCTCCTTCACCGTTTCCTCTCTTCCATACTTTATGATATCCCCCTCCCTCCCCACCGAAACCCAACCCGTATTCGTTCCTGATTATATTCCCTTGTCAGTACTCCTATCAATACCCATACCATCTGAAAAAGCACAAAGTGCTTCAGTCTAAAAAACATAGTCCAAACATCCATGCCCGCTACGATCGGCTTGATTTCCAGCGGCTTCAATCCATCATAATATCCAGCCGGCTGGTTGTAAATGGTAACCGGCAGCCTTAAAATATGAGTACATTGCTATTCAAGTAGTATCCGCATCGGCGGGACTATTGCTCTGACGTTCCGTGAATTTTTTACCTGCTCAGCTAAAATGAAATACAGCCGTTACTGAAGGGAGGCGAATAATGACCAGCCGCTATAACAGGCTTTCGGACAGTCTGATCGCGTCACTCATCGAAATAGCCGGCCAAAAGAATGTCATTACCGGTGAAGGTATGGAAAACTACTCTCGCGATGAAACACCGGACATCAATCCTGCCCTTCCGGAAGCTGTTGTCACGCCTGAAAATTCCGCTTCAGTATCCCGGGTACTGCGGCTGGCCTGTGACAACAATATAGCGGTTACGCCCCGTGGAGGAGGGACCGGTCTTTCTGCCGGAGCCGTACCGCTATTCGGCGGTATTGTGCTTTCCCTGGAAAAAATGGACAGGATTATAGAGATAGATGAGGCCAACTTTACCGGTACGGTAGAGGCCGGGGTTACGCTGGAAAAGTTTACACAGGCGGTCTCTGAAAAAGGCCTCTATTTTCCACTCTATCCGGGGGAGCAAACGGCTACGCTGGGAGGCAATATCGCCACCAATGCCGGAGGTATGAGAGCGGTAAGATACGGCGTGGCCCGCAATTTCGTTCTGGGACTTGAGGCCGTTCTGCCCACGGGAGAAATTATTAATACCGGCGGCAAGTTCTTTAAGTGCTCCACCGGCTACGACCTCACACAACTGATAACAGGTTCGGAAGGTACCCTGGCGGTAATTACCAGTGTGATATTGAAACTCACCAACCCGGCCGGTAAAAGCGAAATACTGTTTGTGCCTTTCAACAGCCTTGGCAATGCCATCGAGACCGTACCGGAGATACTTAAAAAGGGCATCCTGCCCGTCGGTATCGAATTCATGCAGAGAAGCACCATAGAGATAGCGGAGCAGTTCACGGGCCATGAAATACCCTATCATAACCATGAAGCTTTCCTGATGATATTCGTCGAAGATGAAAATGAAGAGGGAATTCTAAACCAGGTCAGCCGCATAAGTGAAATATGCCTCTCCGGCGGTGCTGTTGATGTCTTTATCCCGGGCAGCGAGAGGGCTAAAAGAGAGCTGCTGGAAACCAGGGAGAAGGTTTATCCAGCCGTACGGCGCCACGGTATGTTGACCATGGCGGATGTAGTTGTACCGCGAAGTATGATTGCCGTCTTCGTGGAGAAAGCAGAAATCATTGTCCGCGGCAGCGGCCTGGGCTTTGTCACCGTGGGACACGCCGGAGACGGCAACGTGCACATCATGCTGACGGGAGAAAGCTCGGAGGCGAATAAATCGCTGGCCCATGATCTGCTCGGGCATATTTTTGAATTGGGCGTCTCAATGGGCGGCATGATATCGGGCGAGCACGGTATCGGATCGGAGAAAGAGGTCTTTCTTCCCCTGGCATTAAGCCGGGAGAAGATTGAACTTATGAGAAGGATAAAGCAGGCTTTCGATCCCTGCAATATTCTCAACCCCGGCAAAGTACTTTTTCCGTAAAATATACCAGTACATACCGATATCCTCGATATATTACCAAAGTACGTCGTATTCGATGGTCTTACTAGTTGTTTTCTGAAAAAAGCTGATGTATAATCTTGCTCAATTCACCAAAATTGCCGGTCTGTAAACCTTATATTTTTAGGAGGTAAACGGAGATGTTTCCATTGATGTCATCCATGATGCCTATGGGGTCCATGCCCTTTGCGGGCGCCTTTAACCAGATGACTCCAGAACAAACGGTGGAGATGCAGAGGCTGAATCTTCAAAGCCAGCAGGTGCAGCTTAAACAAACGAAGCAAATGCTTGAGCAGTATGCCAGGTCAATCGACACAGCTTTGGCTCAGATTGAAGAGCAGATCGCAGATGTTGAGAAAGGTGTTGAAGGGACAGCGGCCAAAATCCAGGCACAGGTCATGGCACAGGCACAAACGCAGATACTCTCAGCACGAGCCCAGGCAATGCAATACCGGGCAGAAAGACTGTCTGACCGGCTTTCAGACAGATATTACCGCTCTGACCCGCTGGTAGACCCTTCCAAGATGATGGAAGGCGGTATGGGCGAATTCGGACGTCCGGTATTCTGACATAGCGCTTCTTGTAGCCAGCCATTCGAATGCTGTTCAAAAAGCCGATATGTCCAATCGGGAATACAATTCTCAGGAGGAAAGTATGCGTTTCTTCCCCAGAGGAGCCTTTAATGCTGAGACCAAGACTCCTGTGCAGACCTTACCTGCTGCGCAGATCCAGTACCGGCGGTATCTCCCGCCTCTACAGCAATTTCAAAATTTCCAGCCTGGAGTCATGCCAGTCCGCCAGCCTCCGCAGTTAATGTCATCCATGATGCCCTTAATGCCCCTTCCATTAATGGTGCCTGTTTATCAGCCTACACCGGAGCAGTTCGCCCAAATACGGATGACCGGACTGCGCAGCCAGGAACTATATCTCAAGCAGTTGAAACTTGCCATCGAACAAAATATCAAATTAATAGAAGAGGTGCTGCATCAAGCGGAAGAGCCGCTGTCAACAGACAGGCCGCAGAAACGCAGAAAGGCCAGTCACCGCCTGTCCCGGTCGCAGCGCGTAAGACCCCTGACCGGTAAAGGACGTTTCCAGTCCGGATCGGACCGTAAGGAATAACAGTGTTCGATACAATACAACGCCCGTATAAAGAATGCAGTGCGCCGGAGACTATAGCGCTGGTCAAGAGTATCCTTACTCCGCTGGGACTTTTACCGGCGGAATCCTTTCGTGCCAGCCCCTATCCAGGGTTGCATTCAGTATGCCTTGAGCTTCCGGCAGCCAGGGGCGGTTTCCGCGCCAATGGAAAGGGGAGAACAACTGAATATTGTTTGGCAAGCGCTTATGCCGAGTTCCTGGAGCGTATTCAGAACGGTCTTTATGCCGTCTTTCCGCGTACTATCGTATCAAGCTTCAAACAGCGTCATGGCTTTTATTACGCCCCTGATGAGCATTACCTGACGGAAAGGGAATTCTCAACACTGCCTTTGGAGGTGACAAACGACATAATCCGTTATAATGGAGCGGGCAGAAATGAATTTATGTCTTCTTACTATCAAAGGGTACTGGACAACGGCGCTCCGGGAGTTGTAGGAGTCCCTTTCTTCGATACGATGAAACAGGAGGTTATCAGTCTTCCCTTCAATCTTCTATTGCTCACCGTAGGCTCAAACGGCATGGCAGCCGGTAATACCCAGGCTGAAGCCTTGTATCAGGCCTTATGCGAGTTGCTTGAACGTTGGGGAGCCGCCGAAGTATTTTACCGCCGGCTTACCCCTCCTACCGTGCCGCGCGATTTTGTTGCCGGGTTCATCGGTGAAATGGCTATAATCAGGGCTATCGAGTCAAGCGGTAAGTACCGTATCACCATCAAAGATTTTTCAGCAGGACGCCGGATACCTTCTCTCGGCATACTGGTTGAGATTCCTGGACTGAATAAATACCGTCTCAACGTGGGCTGTGATACCTGCTTTCAGGTAGCTCTCAGCCGTTGCCTGACTGAAATTTATCAGGGCGTCTCCAATGAGACCATGTTTGATGAGGCTGCCCTGACCATACCTGACGAAGAAGCGCCATACTTTATCAGCTCAGAGGGAATTTCCATGTATCAACGCTACGCGGAATTCTCGCAATTTACAGTAGACAACCGCGGCCAGTTCCCTTTAAGCCTGTTTGCTGACAAGCCCTCTTACCAGTTTGATCCTCTGACATGGACGCAGAGCAGTTCCCATACTTCAGAGGTACGGCGGCTGATATCCTTCTTTCATGAACAGGGCTACAACGTTTACCTTCGCGATGTATCCTTTCTGGGATTCCCCTCGGTATTCTGCTATATTCCCGAGGTATCGGCCTTGGGCCGCAAGAATGTGCCGCCCCTCTCACTCAGTCAGACACCCATCATGCTTCAGTTGGACAGGATCGAATCACAGGCTTTCAGGCTGAAAGTATGCTCGGAAAAAGAACTGGACGAAATCGCATCCATTCTGGAGAAGATAAACGAGAGTATGTCATTTACGGATGTCTTCGGGATCAAGCTCAAGCCTGAGTCACCCTGGTCGGAACTGAATCTGGCTTTTCTGCTCAGTCAGATCTGGTACAGGCTGGGCCGTTTCGATAAGGCCCGCGACTCATTTTCATTGTTTTTAAAAGACCGAGAGGAAGATAAAAACCCCTATTACGAAGTTGTCGGACACTATCTTGAGATGCGCGCCGGCGGGCTATCAAAAGAAGAGGCCGCCTCCAGGCTGGCGGAGGACCGGGAAAAAGCAGAGATAGCACGCATCGTAGCCGCAGATATGGCCAGACCGGAAGAGATCTTCCGTTTTGATAAACTTCCCTCCTGTCCAGACTGCCCGCGGTGTGAACTGCGGCCTGACTGTGCTACAGCCGGTAAAATTGCCACGATGGAGATACTATTCACGGCTATGGCGTCACGCCAAATCCAGCAGACAGACTTGAGCTGGGTGAATTCAACCGGCACTATCGAAAGTAATTCAAGATAATTCTTCACCTTCTACAGTCTTCATTTCTCAGTATTAAGCGGTAACAATCAATACAGCTTGATATCGGCAAATAATGACAGGCCCTGGAAAAAAGCTGTATTGCGCCGATATCTAAATGGGGTTTATAATTTCTTCATGGAAAAAAACAGCAGCATTGATAGCATTGGCCTGGAAAAGTGTGGAATCAAGAACCTGAGAGAAATATATCATAACTTGACCGTTCCGGCTCTTTACGAACATATTATCAGGCGGGAAGAAGGCCGCATCGCCAGTCACGGTCCCATAGTTGTAAGCACCGGTCATCATACCGGCAGGTCTCCCGACGACAAATACATCGTCAGTGAGGAATCAAGCCGTAAGAAGATATGGTGGAGCAGCAACAACAAACCCTTTGAAGTGGATAAATTCGAGATATTATTCAACAGGCTGCTTGCCTATCTCCAGGGAAAAGATATCTATATTCAAGATTGTTATGCCGGAGCTGACACCAGATACCGCATACCCATTCGGATTATTTCAGAATTTGCCTGGCATAGCCTTTTCTCCAGAAACATGTTCATTCAAAGCAAGGAGAATGATAATGCCGGCTTTCCCGAACCCGAGTTTACTATTTTGTCTCTACCCGGTTTTCATGCCACTCCGGATATCGATAGTACCAGTTCTGAAACTTTCATCATCGTCAACTTTGGCAAGCGATTGATCATTATAGGCGGCACCAGTTACGCCGGAGAGATCAAAAAAGCGGTATTCACCGTGCTTACCTACCTTTTACCACAGGACCGGGTCCTGCCGATGCACTGCGCCGCCAATATCGGACCGGAAAATGATATAGCCCTTTATTTCGGTCTTTCTGGAACTGGCAAAACAACCCTTTCCACGGATGTCAATCGAAAGCTAATAGGAGACGATGAGCATGGATGGAGCGTGGATGGCATTTTTAACTTCGAAGGCGGCTGTTATGCCAAGGTGATAGGAATATCCGCAGCAGAAGAGCCGCAAATATACGATTGCACCAGGAGATTCAGCACCATTCTTGAAAATGTAGTCATCGACAGCAATACCAGGCAGATTGACTTAAACGACAATTCCCTCACGGAAAATACCCGTGCCAGCTATCCTGTTTCACATATCACCAGCTCAACCAGCGGTTGCGTTGACGTGCATCCCCAAAATATCTTCATGCTCAGTTATGACGCCTTCGGTATATTGCCGCCTGTAACGCTGCTTACTCCGGAGCAGGCAGTATATTACTTTCTGCAGGGTTATACCGCCACAGTTGCAGGTACTGAGGTAGGCCGGGGTAATGAGCCAAAGGCTGTTTTCAGTCCCTGCTTTGGAGCCCCCTTCATGGCACTTCCACCGGCCAATTATGCCAGAGTCCTGCTAAATAATATCATCAAACACAAGGTAACCTGCTGGATGGTGAATACGGGCCTCGTTGGTGGCGGATTTGGTACGGGCAAAAGAATATCTCTCCCTCATACCAGAGAGCTGATACGGGCGGCATTGAGCGGCGAGCTGTCAGAGGCGCCTAAGAATAAAGACCCGATATTTGGTTTTAATATTCCCGCCGTTTGCGGCCAGGTTCCCGAAAAGATGATGAAACCTGCAGAGGTATGGAAAGACAAGCGTGCTTACACCAGGGAAGCAAAGAAACTGGCTGCTAAGTTTATCGAGAACTTCAAGCAGTTTGAGAGCGATGTTCCTAAGTCAGTGGCGGAATCAGGTCCCGTACTTGATACTAAGTAGGCATCCTGCCCACCATTCCATTTTTTGTTTTCTTTGGCTTGGGGCTATCTATTACGATTGATAAATACCCTCTACATCCGGAACCTTGAAAGGCCAAGATGAAAACCGAATACCGATAACGCTAATACCGCAGACTGATATGATTATCTTAATTGTTGTTTTGAGAGTTGCAAGGGTATATAATAACCATAAATCAAAATCCGGTTTATTAGTAAAGGCCAGTTTATTTATTGAACTCAATTTTAGTTTAGCTGCTGAATTATACAGGAAAATAGGAGGATAGATGGAATGAGTGAAAATGATGTCTACAGTGATCTGGCTAAAAAGCTGGGTGCCCCGGTTTCCAGGCGTTTTCTTGCTATACTCAACGCCATGTTCACCCCGGAAGAAGCCGGAATTTGTCTTGAGTTGTTCTATCCGGCCACATGCCATGATCTAGCGGGCAAGCTTGGAGTCGATGAACAACACCTGGCGTCAAAGCTTGAAAACCTGGTAGATAGAGGGCTTATCACCAGGGGAAAAACCATGTTTGCCTTCCATACAACACTGCTGGGATTCCATCACGACGTGGCTGATACCGGAGTACATACCGGGCCGCACGCCCTTTCCCAGGAGATAAAGGACCTGTGGGCTGATTTTTTCTATAATGAGTGGTCGGACATCTGGGTAGATATGGCTATCAAGAGGAAACAGTCCGGCAAAATGGGCAATATGTTAACGCCGGCTATCGGCGCTCTCGAGCTCAGCCCCAATATCAAACCCGAGCAGATTCTGCCCCAGGAAAACTGGAAACTGCAAATAGAGAAGGCTAAGAGAAGAATTATTGCCCCCTGCGGATGCCGGGTACTCTGGGGAAAATGCAATCATCCGCTCATGACCTGTTTTGCAGTCTTTGATAATTCCAGGGGTATATATTACCTGGACAAGCCGGGCCGTTTGCTGAAAGAGATTTCACTTGAAGAGACCATGAAGATTGTGCGGGCTAACGAAGAGGCAGGGCTTATTCACTGGGGGGTCTGTTATTGCTGCCCGGATGCCTGTGAAATGATGTATTCCTATACCAAGCACAACAGGACCGATCTGGTGGAACCTAACCGGTTCCAGGCTGCGGTCGATGATGACCGTTGCGTCGGCTGCCAGGACTGCGTGGAAAAATGCATGTTCGACGCTGTAGAAATGGTTAAAACGCCCGGTTCAAAGAAGCTCAAGGCCGCTATCAACCCGGATAAATGCAAGGGATGCGGAGTATGTGTTGTCGGGTGCAAGCAGAAGGCCCTAAGACTGGAAATTGTACGGCCTCCGGAATATATCACCAGTCTACCTCCGTTTCTCCCCCCTTCACCGCCCCCGGAGCCGGCAGAGCCGGGTAAACCGACACGAAAGATTTTCGTGGGCGCCTATGGTGGTTTCTACGAACTCGACTGATCGATATCTATTGCACTGAAGTAATGCAAATCGCATTCCGGTCTGCCTGTGATACGTTAAATACAGGCAGACCGTTTTTTTAGTTGTGTATATCAACAGGGATCGGCATTTCAGGGAGGTGGGGAGTTGTATCATTATCCGGTATCCGGGGCATCTGAGGAAGATTCTAGGGATTGAAATACTTTCGTCTGATAAACATCACGCCGCAAGTAATGACTATTAAGGCAAATGCAATCCAGAGTAACAGCAGACCTGTCTTGTTCACGCCTGATATTTTACCCCCGATCGCTGTTGGCGTGCGGGACTGACAAACCGGGTCAGTGGTATAAAGACTCCCGCACTCAGGCCACAGGCTGACATCGGTGGTGTAAGGGGTCCCGCACTCGGGCCACAGGCTGACATCGGTGGTATAAAGGCTCCCGCACTCGGGCCACAGGCTGACATCGGTGGTATAAAGGCTCCCGCATTCAGGCCACAGGCTGACATCAGTGGTATAAAGGCTCTCGCATTCGGGCCAGAGGCTTACATCGGTGGTGTAAGGGGTCCCGCATTCAGGCCACAGGCTGACATCAGTGGTATAGTATGTCCCGCACTCGCGCCACAGGTTTGCGTCGGTGGTAAAATTCTCACATTCGGGCATCTGGGCATCAGTGGTCGGGTAATTATCACAATCAGGCCATAGGTTGGCATCCGTAGTGTAATAATTTTGGCATTCAAGCCATAATTCGGCATCAGTAGTATAGCTGGTACCGCATTCAGGCCATAGCACGGTATCAGTGGTATAGCTGGCCCCGCATTCATGCCACAGCACGGCGTCAGTGGTATAGCTGGCCCCGCATTCAGGCCACAGCACGGCGTCAGTGGTATAGCTGGCCCCGCATTCAGGCCACAGGTTGGCATCAGTGGTATAATATGTCTCGCATTCGGGCCACAGCACAGTATCAAGGGTATAAACCATCCCGCATTCGGGCCACAGACTGGCATCGGTCGTGTAGATAATATCGGATTGTTCTATTTGTCTTGCTGCTGGGGATACGCTGTGAGATGAAGATCCGGGCATTTCTTTTTGCCCGGTTTTTTCCGTATTACATGCCTGGTTTTGAAATGTGCTAATAGCTTTTTGCAGTTCTGCCCCGAAAAGGGGTGAGTTTTTTATCTCGCTGTTATCAGGCTTCCAGCTATCACCGGAGTTGGCATAACTCACTGTTGACAAGAGCAGGAATGAGAGCACTATTGCGAGAATAATTAGCTTTACTATCTTCATCATCCATTCTCTTTTTAAAAAACAGGTCATTTATACATGCTGGATTTACACTTGCGATCGTATTATGATACTATACCCCCATCTTGTCAATAGGCCGGCGGATTTATTATAAGGGTATGTTTTCAAGATCAGTTACCTGCAGAATAAACGAAAGGTTCAAACAGGCCGTCGACCATGCTTTCAAACAGCCAGAATTCCAACCGGTACAGGAACCTGCGATGCGCATCAGGTACGGTACCGGTCGTCCCCATGGACAGGTTGCAGAAAGAGGAAGAGCTGGCCATTGCTGCTATCATTCCCTGCCCCTTCTCAGCCATGGCAAGCATGGCAGCCCCGTCATCGAAAACTAATATGGGCTGTCCTCCTTCGACGGTGAGTGAATCACTGATAACACCTACCGGCTGATTTTCTGCTGAATAAACCGTTTGGTTCTTCCTGATAAAATAGTTAACCTGCATCCCGAATTTACTCAGGAGATTGTTAGCTGGAGACTCAATGTCTGAAAGACCGCCGGAGATATCTTCCAGCAGAAGGATTTTACCCCCCTTTTCAACATACCGCACCACTTCATCAATCTGCTTCTGTGAAAAGTCTTTCCCGGGATTTATCAGTACGACTATATCACCCTTTTCGAGAGCCTGTAACAGGGCAGGCGAATCTATCGGGACATAGCCCAGTCTCTGAGTCCATACATAAAAGGTATGGAAATCCTCCTTTGAGTTGCTTATCAACCGCTGCTCCGGAAGCAAAAACCTGGAATGTTCACTTTCAAAACTCACATTGACGAATCCGGTATGCGGAGTCGGAGTAGGATAAAATACCCTGTTTAAACAGCCGTAGACCTGTGGAGACAGGACTCCCCCGAGGAGGATGAAAAACAGGAGTATGTAGATTACCTGCTCCTTCCTCCATCTGAAGGCCAGGCAACCCGCTAAAACAAGGCTTAGTACTGCTGCAACCAGGAATATACAACGGTAGTCTACGGGACTGTTTTTTCTGTTTAACCAATCCATCATGCCCAGGGCCAGTTCCGGTTTACCCGAAATGAACATATAAAAATTAGAAAAGCAGGTGCTGTCAGTAAAGGCCATCACCCTCCCCTGTCCGTGTTTTACGGCGGCAGCCTGTAAAAATAAACCAAATTTGTAGTCCTTCACCTCTTCTTTCTGAGGTAAAAAACCGGACCTGGAGTAGTCCAGGTCCAGGGCCTTCAGATTATATCCGCTAATCACGCTCTCCGAGAAGAGCGGGGCATCCAGGGTACAGGAAGTAGCGAAAAGAAAGTAGGGCATTCGCTGCACTGCGGCGTGAGGAAGCATTTCGGGAGGATAGTAAAGACTGAGGTCGGAGGTCCTCAGGTCATAAGTGGAATCATGGTTGAATTTAAGGCCGAACCTCTGGGCCAGTAAATTCAGGTTTGTACTCGTACCAAAGACATTGGTATGATCGCCGATTAAAAAAAGCCCGCCCCCCTGTTTCACAAACCGTTCGATTGCCTCTATCTCCGATTCCGAGTAAGGCGTGGTGGGCATTTTTACCACCAGGATATCATATTCGGACAGTACCTCGGGTGTCAGACTTTCAAATTTGCTTTCTACCTGATAAAAATGATTCCAATAGTCCGCCAGGCAATAGTAGTTGTAGCCCGATTCAATGCCATACCACGAGGTGTTATATTTTCTGGTGGTCCACTCCCAGTTACTGTGCAGCTCATCTATCAGTATCCTGCCCTTCTTGGGGATTCCCGGGTCCTGCAAGATAAAAGCTCCGGCAAGTGAAAAAATAAAAATAAAACCCAGCACGGCCAAGGCTAAATGCTTGATATGGGGCCTGACAGACTGTAATTGAAAAGCCCTCCAGACTGGAGGCAAAAACCATACCAGCAAAAGGGCCAGAGGCAAAAAACTGACCAGAATCCAGACAGATTCCCAAAATATTTCGGATTTACCGCTGTCTATGAAAACCGCAGTCAAGAAAACATAGCGGACAACCGCATAGCACAAAACAGCCAGGGTAAGAACTATAATCGATCTGACCCGTTTCCCCGCCGGAGACAAAAACACCACCACCAGTCCGGCCAGAAAGAAGGCCAGGCAAAAGTACAATCCCAGTTTTTCCCATGTAGTCAATACCGGAAACACTTCACCGGGTGTCGATAGATATATGGTATTCTGGCTAAGGGCTGCGGGTAAACCTGCGGCCTTGAATATCCAGCAGAAAAAGGGATTTAAAAAACCGGCTTCATGATAACGTGCTGCCAGCGTGGTATAGATGGGGGTAATTAGTGCCTGCGGCAGCATACACAGCCCGCTCACGAGCATGCCCCGGCTTACAGGTCCGATCCACCTGAAACGCCGCTGCCACAGCCCCGTAGCTAACCAGAGTAGCAGCAGGATAAAGGGTATATTGTAGGGAAAAGACAGGAGTAAGGCACCCAGCAGAAACGGTATGGAGAAAAAGTAAATACCCCACCATATACACGGCTGCTTTTCCCGCAGACAGCCCAGGACGTTCAGCAGAAGTCCGAAACCCAATAGATATGCCCATCCGGAGGACTCCGAAGAGTATACCGGCAATGCCCAGATCCAAAGGGCAGAGAGAAAAGTAATTCCCGGCCAGAGAAACCTTGTCACTCTTTACCTCCCCCCCTCCAACATATCCCTGAACAGGATCATGTTTCCGGGACTATTTTTTACACTTCCTTCCAGGCTCCTGTTGAGAAGGAAATACGAATCGCCTATAACGACGATTTTTCCTCTGCCATATTGTTTCACCACAGCTATTGGTGCGCCCCATTGCCCGGCAAATACTTTTGTGTCTATATCGTTAAAAACAACCGGCCAGGCTTCAGTAAAGCTAACGACATTATCATCCCTTTTCAGGTTTACCGGTCCCAGCGGCACACTGTCTATATAGAATCCCAACGATTCCAGCAGGGGCGCGACTGCTTCTTTCTCCTCCCAACCGACGCTGACTACCAGCGTTCCACCCCGGTCAACAAATTCATCTATTTCATCGATTTCTTCACTTTGGAAAGGTTTGATCGGCGCAATAATTACCAGAAGTCCGGCATTGCCTAATCTTTCTGCGGAGAAATCTCTCAGTATATACGGCAAATAGCCGTTTCGCACCAGGTTATTTGAAAGCCCGCCCACAGAATCATCCTCCCAGCTCAACAGGTCAAACCTGCCGGTATGTGAATAATCAATATAAGCCGCATCCGCCCTGACCACGCTTTCATCGCTTTCCCCCTGGATGGCTGCGGGTACAGTGACGGATACTATCAATGCGACTCCGCATATCAGTAAGGTAATCAGGCTCCATCTGGCCCTGGTCAGGAAAACAAGCACCAGTATAAGGCAGAGTCCGGCTGCTATTTTACACCATGTTGTCCTTCCCGGGACTTCATGGGATGCCAGCCGGCGGAATACTCCCTCCACGAATTCATAGGAAGTAAAAAGAGAGCCATTTTGAAAAGAAGAAGTGTCGCCGAATACCATCACTTTCCCGTTCCCGTATCCGTATTCAGCGGCTATGACCACATCCCCCATTTGTTCCCCCGGATCAAGTACCATGTTGCCTGTGAAGGCCCCCTGAGTATTTTGACGGTCCCCGCTATCCGAGTGAGCATACCTGCCTGTTATTACAGGTACGCAAGGCGTCTGACAATCAAGCGAAGCCCCGATCCATATCTGTGTATCCGTTTCATCTTCAAGTCCGTATGTAACGGGATGAGGCGGGAAATGTAGAGAGCCTCGCCATCCGTATCTGGCCGGCCTGGCCGTGTCGAAGCGAAATTTTATGGGTACCGGTTCGAGCAGGTCATTAAAGCTGCCCATCAGTCCGCCGACGTCAGTATGATCACCCATTACAAGTAAAGAACCACCTTCCCGGACAAAATGCCAGACCGACTCCTTTTCATTTTCGGAAACAGGCTCTTGCAGGTTTATCAGTACGAGGACGCCGGTCTCCGCAAGATTGTCATCGTTGATGTTTGATATTTTTACTGTCTGGTAGCCTCTTGCTTCCAGATACATGGGAAGAAGCCCAAACATACCGCCGCTTTGCGGTCCGTACGCGTCATGAACGGGAATACGCCAGTCAAGCAGGCCTTTTTCATAAAAAGTGACTTTTTCTTTATAACCTGCCGTCATCAACGTGCTGAGCGGTATATACATCAATAGAAGCGTAAAGATGCCGGCAGCCAGTTGAAACCAAAAAATTCCAGGAATTTTAAAGGATATTTCTCTAAACTCAATGTTTTTAAAATTATAATAAGTGGGTAACAGCAGAAAAAGAAACAGCACAGACTGTAAATATATAGCGTCAGCCGGCCACCCAGGCTGAAAATACCTTACAGCCGAAGACATAAAGGGGTAGATCAAGAGATAAACAAGCTCGGCAATAACCAGAGATAATAACAGTAAAATAAGCCTGGCAATCTGCCTCTTCCGGCTGAAAAGAAATGTGACCAGGTAGAGAATGGCAAAGAAAACAAGAATATAATAACCAAAGGGAGTAGGGCCGAAAATCACGCCATTTTGTCCTGTGCCTGCAATAAAACCGGAAACGGCGGTACACGATTTATATAATACCCACCATACCTCAGGGATGTAATCCGCCAGAAAGATTACAAAACTGAAAAGTAGCGTTGTAATAGCTAAAACAGGTAATTCTCCCGTTTTATTCTCGTAAAAGCGCTGTACAAGCTCCAGGAATACAATCAAAATGGAAACACCCGCCAGCCGCCCGGCAGCCGCCGGAATTCGGCTGAACAGGACAAACAAGACCGCCAGGATTATCAGCACAGAAATATTTTTTAAAATCCCTGATTCTTTTCCCGGGGAATAGTAAACAATAAGCAGTACTACAAACAGAGCTATGGCAGTGATATCGGCCAGTTCCCTGGTAACAGGCAACAGACTTCCGGTCATGAAGCCCAATATCAATAATAAGATTATCGACACTGCTAATCTTTTCATATCAGGCATTCCAAAAAATGTGTAATATATCCTTCCCTGCTGGTTTGGATATCTTATTCAATAGAGATTTGATTGTATTCCGGGATCGGTAGGTATCATAAAAATATCCTGCTTATCGATTGCTCTATTATAGTATTTTACGGTTTTGATGTCCTGTTCTTACTAAACTACTTGATACTACCATCCTATAAGACTATAATAAAAACCCTCGTACCATATTGAAAAAATTAAAGGAGGATATTCGATGGCTTATTACATGTTACAGGTTGCTTATGATTCCGAATCGCTGGCTTACCAGATCAAGAATCCGCAAAACGTTGCAGAGCGGACAAAGGCCGTAGTTGAAAAGCTTGGCGGCAGGCTTGAGTGTACATATTACTCATTCGGCGAATATGACCTGGTACAGATTATAGAATGTCCCGACAACATCAGCGCGGCTTCCATACCGATAGTCGCCGCCTCCGGTGGTGCGATCAAGGCAGCCAGGACCACGCCTCTCTTGACTGTGGAAGAAGGAATGAAGGCTTTTAAAAAGGCAGCCGATGTTACCTACAAGCCTCCGGTATAGTCTAAACCTCAGGTATAGGACCGATACACGGTGTATTCCCCAGGTTTTCCATTATTATCATGTTATGTTTTTTGGGGGGGATAGCCGCACGGCATGCCGTGCGGTAGGGGGTAAGGCCATCTGGTAAAACAGGACCGGTAAGTCTCAAGATCGAAAAGACCCGAAACTTGCCGGTCCGTTTATCATTATCTATCCGGAATTTATTACTTTGATTTAGCCAGGGCCGCTTTCACCTTATCCGGTGTAGCCGGCAGATCGTAAATCCAGACACCGCAGGCATCTTTAATAGCGTTTATAACGGCCGGAGCGGTTGACGTCATGGTCATCTCACCGATACCGGTCATGCCCAGCGGACCGCGCAGACGCGGAGTCTCGCGTATAATATATTCCACATCGAATGAAGTTGCGATAGTGGGGAACTTGAAGCTTATCCAGTCTTTGGTCTTTCCATGGACATATTCCTCACGGAGAGCCCAACCCACGCCCTGATCCATTCCGCCCTCATTCTGGCCTTCGAAGTTCTGAGGATGAATTATGGGACCTGAGTCCACGGCAGATGTCATCTTGATAACCTTGACCTCACCGGTATCGGTATTAACCTCAACCTCCGCTATCTGGATATTATGTACCTGTGAATCATAGCCTGAGCCCTGTCCGGTCTTGGGGTCCAGATTACCGGCCTGGATTACTTTATCACCAACATAGCGGACAGGTTTTCCGGCCTTTATCAGTCCTTCATAGGTCGAAGCGCCACTCTCTTTCATGGCTTTCTGCAATTTTTCAACCGCATCTACCAGGGCGCCGCCGCACATATAGGTTATACGGCTGCCGCCGGCCGCGCCGGTATGAACCGTTTTATCCGTATCCCGGGTATATACACGTACTTTATCGACAGGCAAATTCAGCATGTGAGCGGCTATTTGTTTGAGCATGGACTCATTGCCCTCTCCGGGATCAGCCACGGCGCCGTATATGGTCACGCCGTCATCCTTGTCCATTTCAATGGCAACATGGGCGTCATCCCCGAATTCGGCAATGCCGAAAGAAAAACAAGCCAGCCCGACACCTCTTCTGATATTACCTTGCTTGAAAGCGGAGGCTTCTTTTTTGGCCTTTTCGTAATACGGACGGACAGCATCGCAAAGCTCCGGGAAGGGCCACTGCTCGGCCACATTCCCCATTGAAGTGGCTTCCCCTACCTTCAGTGAGTTGATTTTCCGGATTTCCAGCGGGTCCATGTTCAGTTTTTCAGCCAGCATATCCATGGCGCATTCCAGTGGCAACGCGGTCTGGGGTGGTCCGGCTCCACGGGCAGCACCACCGCTGGCATTGTTGGTATAGGCCATGTCGGCCTTGGCGTAGACAGTGGGTATTTTATAAGCTCCGGACAACATCTGGAGGCTGCGCATGGGAATAACCGGGCCTGTTATAAAGTAAGCACCCTTGTCCACTACAAATTCGTTAATGCACCCGGTCAGGAGGCCCTTTTCATCAGCGCCCATTTTGATCTTCATGTAGTAGGGATGCCTCTTGGAAGTGATAAGCATGGACTCTGTCAGACTGGGGATATAGCGTGCTGCCTTTTTAAAATGGACGGCAGCCGCTGCGGTTATAGCTTCAGAAGTGATGGCAAGTTTGATGCCGAAATGCCCACCTACAAAAGGCTCTTTATAGCGGACTTTATCCCATCCAACCGCCTCACTTATCTGTCCGGCATGACCGTGTATCATGATGCTGCGGCCGACTACCACCAGTTCAGCGTCTTTACCTTCTCCCTCGAAATAGGCCAGACAGGCTTCCGGTTCCAGTGGGGCCTGATGGTTCATCTGGGTGGAGAAGGTGCCTTCAACCACCACGGCAGAGTTAGCCAGGGCCTTCTCGGCATCTCCTACAACCTGAGGTTGAGAATAACACAGATTGGGCGAGTGCTTGTGAATTTGATATGCGCCCCCAGCCAGTGATTCCTGAGGTGTCATCATCACCGGCAGCTTTTCATATTCCACTTTAACAGCGGCAGCAGCGGCACGGGCCTGATCGCGGGTCTTTGCCGCCACGATAGCGATGGGATCGCCCAGGGTCCTGACCACATCTTCGCACAGTACCGGCTGGTCGGCTGCAATAAACCTGATGCGATTGGTACCCTTGATATCATCGGCTGTCATGATTCCGGCTACACCGGGCATCTTCTCTGCGGCTGCTTTATCGATAGACTTTATTTTAGCGTGAAACTCGGTGCTTAGTACCGCCGCCAGCTCCAGCACATCATCCATCTTGATATCAGCGGTGAATTTTGCCACACCGCAGGCTTTAAGGATTGAGGAGGAACGGGGATGCGAGACACCGAAAGCTTTATTACTCAGCTCCTGACGTATCTTTGCAGGAGTCGTCTCATTTCGCAGGAAACGGCCTGCTAACAGAACGCCGTCGATTATCTTTCTGTAGCCTGTACAGCGGCACAGGTTACGGGCAAGAGCCTTCTTTATCTCCGCGACACCGGGATTCGGGTTTTGATCGAGTAACGCTTTTGTTGCCATTATCATGCCGGGAGTGCAGAAGCCGCATTGTATGGCGCCTGCTAGAACAAAGGCCTCCTGAATCAGGTGCGGGTTCTCAGGGGTTCCAAGACCTTCAACCGAGATAACTTCCGATCCGTCCATATCCACCACTTTCTTCAGACATGAGCGTACCGCTTTCCCGTCTACCAGCACCGTACAGGCCCCGCATTGACCTTTTCTGTCACAGGATTGTTTAGTGCCTGTCAGACCAAGGTCTTCTCTCAGCAAATCCAGCAGGACTTTGTTCTCGTCAACTGAAAATTGCTTTTTTACACCGTTGACCGTAAGGGTCACATTTTTCACATTCCTACCTCCTAATTGCAGATTTTATCTTAAACAGTCTCTAATAGTCTCAAAAAAGGAGAACAGAGTACGGTCTGAGAGATAAAACAAATGGCCAAGCTAATGTACTATATGTGCTATTTCTATTGGAACATTTGTTAATAAAAGTATCATATATGTAAAATAATGTCAATTATCGTTCAGACCTGGAGGTGTTGGTACGGCATGATTCCAGACATACCTGTGCATGCGCCTTCCTAACTCTGTAGCGGAATACATGAGACCAACCGTTATATACTGCTATAATAGTGATAAAGAGGTGCTGATATGTCCAGACCGCGAGTCTTCCTAACCAGAAAAATATTCCAGTCTGCCCTGGATAGAATCGGTATAGCCGCTGACATGGATGTCTGGCAGGATGACCTGCCGCCGCCTCGCTATGTGCTTCTGCAAAAAGTTAAGCATACCGACGGCATCCTGACAATGCTTAGCGATAATATCGACGCAGAGCTTATGGACATGTCCCCGAGTCTGAAAGTCATCAGTAATATGGCGGTGGGTTACGATAATGTAGACGTGATCGAGGCAGCAAAACGCGGTATACCCGTTGGCTATACACCCGGAGTCCTGACTGAAACAACCGCCGATCTTGCTTTCTCACTGCTGCTGGCGGCAGCTAGAAGGGTTGTTGAAGCAGATAAATATACCAGGAACGGTCAATGGCGGACCTGGGGTCCTATGATGATGCTGGGACAGGATATACACCATGCCACACTGGGCATTATCGGCCTGGGACGTATCGGAAAAGAGGTGGCTAGGCGGGCTGCGGGATTCGACATGAAGATTTTATATTTCAGCCGGACTCGAAAAACCCCGGATGAAGAGCGCAAGCTGGGTCTGGAATATACCAGCCGGATGCCGGATCTTCTGTCCAGGTCCGATTTTATCAGTATTAACGTGCCGCTGACTGCTGAGACATATCATCTTATCGGTCCGGATGAATTTGCCCTGATGAAGTCTACAGCCTGTATCGTTAATACTTCACGCGGAGCAGTTATCGACCAGCAGGCACTTTACACAGCTTTAAAAAGTGGAAAAATATCTTCCGCCGCAATTGATGTCTTCGACAAGGAACCCATACCTGTGGACGACCCTCTGCTGGCATTGCCAAACATCACCATCACACCTCATATAGGCAGTGCCAGCTTTCAGACCCGTACAAAAATGTCCTTGATGGCTGCTGATAATCTCCTGGCGGGTCTGCGTGGTGATATTCTGCCAAACTGCGTGAATCCATAGATCAACGCATATTCGCCTTACGATACCTGTAAGACTGCCCGTAAATTCCGGGCAGGATAAACGGTTAAGCTTGGAATGAATTAACTCCGCTATTACGGATGACTTCCATAGGCGGCTGCCTGAACTCCATCCTCCCTGGCGGTTTTCCCTCCGATAGCCGGATAAGCGACAATAGTTGAGAATAGCCGTTCATGATTACCTCATGATCGAAATTTCTGGTTTTAAAAATGGTCGTTGCCGGACTGAAATCCTCCCTGTCATCCGCGGTTAGAGTTAATCCCAGCTCATTCCTGTGTTGCATGAAGCGGCTCCCCGGAAAGACGTTCAACAGTGCTGGGACGACCTTCTCGGCACCGGCGTCATACATACGACATATAAAGTCCAGCGTCTGGTTGAAGGTCTCCTGGGTTTCGCCGGGGAGTGGATAAACCACATTGAGTACCGGGATAATACCTGCTTTTCGGCTCCAGACCACCGCCTGTTCTATCTGCTGAAGGGCGATCTTCTTTCCCAGTTTATCCAGTAATTCCTGGGACCCTGACTCCATGCCATACTGAATTTGCGTGCAGCCGGCATCCCGCATCGCCTGTAATATTTCAGGTGAAACGGAATCCACGCGTGAGTTGCAGGTCCATCTAAGTTGGCCGCCCAGAGTCCCCGGGACCTTTATCCGGCTCAAGCTTTCGCAGATCGATAGTATTCTCTGCCTGTCATAAGTTATTGTTTCATCGGCAAAATAGAAGGAGCTTAACCCGAATGTATCTATGCACATCTTGACTTCGGCTATAACACCGGCTGCGCTGCGGACCACGCAATTTTTACCCATGATGCTCGGACCGGCGCAATAGCCGCAGGCAAAGGTACAACCCCGGCCGGTCAGAATGGTCCCGGGTTCCTTGTAAAGGTGGAGCGGCATCAGTTGACGGGCCGGGAAAGGCAATCCGTCCAGATCGCTTATACGCTCTCTTACCATGGCAACTGTATTATCATTGCCCGTACGGGACACCGTGCCTCTGATAATATAGGGAGGAGAAGCCCCGCTGGATACAGCCTGGCATAACTCTAAAAACGATGATTCTCCTTCGCTGCGAACAACCACGTCAACAAAGGAGTGGCTTAATGCCTCCTGGTAACATATGGTAACATGCGGACCTCCCATACAGACCAGGAAATCGGGTGAAATTGATTTTGTCACTTTTGCGATGCGTAATCCGTTTGTAAAAGCAGTAGTATTTACGGAAATACCCACAATTCCGGGCCGTGTTGCAGTCAGCGTTTTCTTATAAGACTCAGCATCGATATCCTCGATGTTCATATCCATGATTTTTACATCAAAGCTGTGCCGCAAAAGCGTAGAGGCCAGATAACCCAGTCCCAGCGGAGGAAAAGCTGATGATTTCCCCCTATCCCTTTCAGGCGTACTGGAAACAGTCGGCTGTATTAACAGCACTCGGTTTCGGTCAATCACATTGTCTACCGTCCTCAGTCCGGCATTACTAAAATCGGCTCGTTCGTTTCTTCACTGCCGTTTATTGCTGTATCAGGAGTGTTTAAATATGTCCGGGTACTTTCGGGTGTACTTGGTTGTTTTTCCAACTTGAATTTACAGTTTCGATTGTCACCGTACATATTCCCTGAATCTCGAGTACCTGTGAAATGAATAAAATATATCTGGATATATACAGGCTTAAGTAAGCAAGCGTACTATTCGCAGGATGATGAGCTGATTTTAATGATACTTATATTAGTATACTGAATTCAGGAGGATTGTCTAAAATTTATCATATTAATACGAACTAGTCAATCATTACTTTAGTATGACAATGTCTTTATATTTTGATTCGTGCCATCTTATATCCCGAAATGTCCGGGAAATACCGGCGATCATTTTTATGCGGACTATCCTATTGATTAAACGACTACCACAATATTTCGGGAAGGCATATATGACGTTAGTGCAAAAAGCTCTGTTATTCAATTATATAACCACTGTGGGTGTCGTGCTGGATACCGACGCTTCCTTATCTTCCGTCGGTCAGCATCCTCAGGGCGGGGTGGATTTTGATTTTTATACCTTTTTGCAGGACAGCCATATATTGTCACAGAGGTTCATTTCCTTCACCGGGCTGTCTCCGCTGCCTGCTTTGGCTCTGTAATAATACCACACAATAACCCGGCTGATCCGGCAGTATATATCCATTGCGTACTTTCCCGTAAAGATATAAACTATTAAAGTTGATCTTGGCAGAAACCGGTATACCCGGTTCGGGTCAAGGGAGTATATTTTATGGAAATACAATCCGGGCGGAAAAGCGGTATTCTGATAGTTTCTCCGGAAGGCAGACTGGATGCCTTCGAAGCCTCTAAACTGGGAAAAGAGCTTGATCTCCTGTTAAACGATGAAGACTCTTACCTGGTTATGGACATGGCCAGGGTGCCTTATCTTAGCAGCGGCGGCCTCAGAGTCCTTGTCGCCGTACAGAAAAAACTATCCAGGGTAAATGGACTGGTACTCCTCTGCGGGATTACCGATTACCCCTTACAGGTACTTAAAATGGCCGGCCTTGATATCCTGTTCACCGTTTACGATACGGTCGACGAAGCAGTCGACCGTGCATCGGCCCTGAAAAATATCCAGCACAGCGAAAAGGACTGGCGCAGCCTTCCCTGCTACAGGAGACACGATACCAGTTTTCATGTTTTTCATGCCGCCGATAGACCTGCCTCAGTTAAAATCGTAGGCAATTTGATGAAGCTCATGCACGCCGCACTCGAGCCCGAAGATATCCGTCAGAGACATTTTTCAGATACTGAATATTCCATCGGCCTGGGTGCTCTCGGCGGCAGTCTGGATGATTGTTTGCTCCTCCTGGGTGAAATGATAACTATCGGCGGTACTATGGTCTGGCTGCCAACAGACGGCAACGACACACCCGATTTCCTCATCCCCCAGAAAGATACGGGTGAGGTGGTGATTCACACCGGCCTTAATCTGGCTTTAGAGGGCGGATTCAATGATATAATCCTCATCGGAGCTGAGAATGACAGCCGGCCTATCAGTATCAGCGACCTTTATGAGTCCCTTTTCGATATTTCGCGGGAGCGCCGGATTTCCAACAATAGCCTCGTCAGTTTGGCCATGGTATCCGATCTTGAGGGGCTTTTCAGCTCAGGAGTGAAAATTTCACCTGTAAAACAATTCGCCCCTGCCAATAACGGCCTGATTACCGATCCTGAAAATATTTCTCGATGGATGGACGTCAATACTAAAACAAAGCATGCAGGCCGCACCATGGTCAGCTTCGGTCTGGGTCTTGATCTGGCATCAGACCTTTCAGGTCTGCCAAAAAAGTCTCTTGACAATATGTTCTACCTGCATCCTTCCAATATCGGCAGCAAGAAAATGATGCTGCACAACCACGGCGTGATTTTTGAACATTTGAAATGGCAATATGTTCTGAATCTTGATAATGAAATAAAAAGGATTGTTCGCCAGGGTGAGTTTGTGGATATGCGGCACCTTCTGGATACCACCTGTATCACACGAGCAATAGCCGGGGTATCATATATTTCCGGCATAACACCCGAGTGAAACCTGTTGGCCTGAAATGGTCTCACACAGGAATTGATCGCCTCTTATGAAAATCAATATTTCCAAAACGATAAACAATATGCTGCTCAACCGTGCCAGACCGGGGGATAACGGTTTACACAGGACTATTTCCCTTTTTAAAGCCTTTCGGGCGGCAGCAAAAATTAATTCCTTCAATACCAGGATACCTAAAAGCGATAGGCTATATTTAAAAATGGCTATCGATTACTATGACCGTATCATCAGAGCCAGCGCGCAAAACGAATTTATTGCAGCTTACTCACTTACTTGCCCGGTGGAAATTTTCTACGCAATGGATATTGTGCCATTCCAGATGGAAACGACCGCCTGGCTGTTAGCCATGCTTACGGATGACACGAGTCAAATGCTCGTCTCAGCCGGTGAAGCCGGGCTGGCAACGGAAATTTGTTCTGTTCACCGCCTTGTAACAGGTGTATTTGCCATGCACCTGCTTCCCCGGCCTGATACAGTGATATGGACGAATATCCCTTGCGAGAACACTGCCAAGAGCGGTCCGCTCTTTTGTAAACTTAATAAATGTCCCGGCTTCTTCCTGGACCATCCTTATAAAAATACGCCGGAAGAAATTGAATATCTGGAATCTGAATATAAAAGGCTGATATCATTCCTTGAGAATAGATCAGGCTACAAGCTTGACCAGCGCAAGCTCGCGGAAGCTGTTACCAGGTCAAATGAGCAGATTGAGCTGTACCGCCAGATATCCCGACTGAGGAAAAACATACCCTCTCCTTTTCCTTCTTTTACCTTCCTCAGGGCGTTTATGATACAGGTGCTTTTTGGCGGTCAGCCCGGTGCAACGGTCTATCTGAAAACACTTCGTGACGAGCTTAACGGCAGGATTATTAAGAATAAAGATAAGGATTCGTTTGAACGATACCGGTTGATCAATTTAAACCTGCCGCCTTTGTATTTCATGGATCCTCTAAAGAACATCTTCCGGGAATATGGTGCAGTGGATGTCATCAACCCATTTTTCCTTGAGTGGCGTGAAGGTGCTCTCGACCCGTTAAATCCTTTGAACAGCCTGGCCGTAAAATCCTATATGAATCCTTTAATGCGAATCTGCGGTTCCCTTGATCCGCCGATACTGGATACTTTAAAGCAATATGTAGCTGAATATAAAATCGACGGCGCAATCAACTATGCACACATAGGATGCGGTGCCTTTGGCGGCGCCAGCCGGCTCGTTCGCGATACCCTCAGGCAGGCCGGAGTTCCCACGCTTGATCTTTCCTGCGATATTACCGATCCGACTGTAATATCAGCCGAGGAAATGCGTGATCAATTGACACGCTTTTTCGAGCTCCTTGAGGATAGATAACTGTCAACCCTCATGATCTTTCATTTTAGTTGATACAGCATGTTTTAGTATGCTAAATTCAAATAGTAAGATATCAATGATTGTATCATTATAAGGGAATATGCAATTTGATTTCCCCTGGTATTCATCGGTATACCTGATCGGTTCGGCGCTGACGCTGGTGCTGGCGGTTGTAATCCGCACGAGGCAGTTCGCTCCAGGAGTTATCCCGTTTACCCTTTTATTGTTTTCCATGACAATCTGGACGCTGACCAGTGCCCTTGAAGCCGGTGCGGTGGATATATCCGCTAAAATTATTTTTTCCAAGGCTGAGTATGTGGCACTGGTCAGCTCAGGCGTTCTCAGCCTAACTTTTATACTGGAATTTACGAGATCAACCTGGTCAAAACGCAGACGCAACCTTATACTCCTTTGGATAGTCCCGGTGTTGTCGCTGGCCGTCGTCTGGACCAACGAATTGCACGGACAGGTTTGGCCCAGCATCTATCTGGTCCGTGATATCACCGGTGTGATATCAGTCTGGGAACACGGCCCGGCCTTCTGGCCCATTCTGATTTATCAATACATATTATACGCAATCGGAATATTCATCCTCGTTCGCTTTTTAATGCAGAGCCGGGGAATGTACCGCCGCCATATAATTTGGCTTCTGGCAGGCTCAATGATACCCATCATAGGCAGTATAGTTTACGTTTCCGGCGGAAGCCCTGTTAAGGGCTTCGATCTTACCCCTGTTTCAATCTGCCTGATGGGCGTGATCTACGCTGTAACCATACTGCGTTTCAAGTTTATGGATATTTTGCCGACAGCCACCGAGTCTTTCCTGGAAAAACTACCGGACGGATTCCTTCTTCTGGATGCGGAAGGACTGATTGTCAGTTTGAATCCTGCTACGGAAAAAATCATAGGACAGGATATCCACATCCTTAAAGGCTGTAAATTAGCTTCGATCTGGCCTGAACTGGATGAAGCAGCCTTTTCAAGCCGGCAAGAAAAGTATTTTGAGCTTGCCAGAGAACAAACCGGCGGTAAGACATATCTAAATGTCAGCGTTGAGTCTTTTACCGATGGGTACGGAACGCTTACTGGCAAGCTGATCATCCTCCGGAATATAAGCGAGATGAAACTTATTCAAAGACAACTGGAGGACGAGATCAGCAAGCGCAGCCAGTTTACCCGTTCGGTTGTCCACGAATTACGTAATCCGTTGACCGCCATTATATCTTCCAGCTCCCTTCTGGAAGATCGATCCGCCTCAAGTGAAGCTATCCGGCTTGCGCTGGCCAGGAATATCGGCCGGGCGTCAATCGATCTCGAAAAGCGGGTGAATGAGCTTTTTGAGCTGGCGAGGGGCGAGATGGGTTTACTTGATATAAAACCAGATATGGTGAACATGAACGGCCTTATATATGAAGTAGTCTCTGAGATGGAACCGGTAACCGCAGAGAAAGGGATCAAACTGGTCTGTCAGACCGGCGAAGCCGACGCTGTCGTGATGGGAGATAACATCCGTTTGCGCCAGGTGTTGTTCAATCTTCTCAGTAATTCACTCAAATTTACCGACCGGGGACAGATTACAATCAGGTCTCTGCGCTATGATGACAATCAGCTTCTGATACAGGTTGAGGATACCGGAAAAGGAATAGATGATGCTATGTTGAAAAATCTCTTTGATCCGTACCAGCGGAACAAAGTACAAAAAACCAGCTCGGTCGGTCTTGGAATCGGCCTGGCTTTAAGCAAATATTATATTGAGCTTCACAAGGGCAATATGTGGGCTGAAAGTGTTCAGGGTAAAGGCACTACTATCAGCTTCACTCTACCTTATGCACAACAAGATACACTCGCCCATCAACAATCCTCCGTATGAGTTTCTTTTTCAATTGCAGCATTATAGCATCTCGCTTGAATTACCTGTTGTAAAGGGGTAATATCTTATTGAATACCCGCAAACGATGAACAGTATTTTCATACCTGAGAAGCCTACCCCTTTCATAAAGACGATCTTCAACAGGAGGGGTGATCACTGGACTGGAGATTATAGTAAGGATAAAATACAATTTATTCAGTCTGAAAATATTATCCGGAAAGGCAGATTGAAAATATAAAACGAGAAAAGGAGACAAGATGGCCACTGCAACTCAGGAACTCATTCACAATATGCTGGACGTTAATTTCGACAGTTTTAACGCTGATACAGTCCGTAACGCCAAGAACCAGATAATAGACCTGGCGGCAGTCATGGTAAGCGGTTATAACGGCCCGGCTAACTCGGCCTTATTTGACCTGGTGAGACAATGGGGAGGGAAAGGCGAAGCGACTGTCCTGGTCCATGGCGATAAGGTGCCTTTGCCACACGCTGCTATGATGAACAGCCTGCAATGCCGTTCATATGACCATGAAGCCGTGGGTCCATATCCATTCGGACAGAACAAAGATATGTTTTGCGGACATGTTGAAAGCTCGACGGTACCGGCAGCCTTCTCGGTTGCGGAATATACCAATGCCAGCGGTAAAGACCTGATCACTGCTGTGGTACTGGGCGGCGACCTGGCGGCTCGTATTATCTTCGTGGAGGGGATCGGATTTGACCATCCGTTCGATCCCGTCGGCACAGGAAATTCCTTTGGCGTAGCCGGAATCGCCAGCAGATTGCTGGGACTCAATGAGCATCAGATGATGAATGCTTTCGGTATACTTACCACGCAGGCAGCGGGCAATTTCCGCTCTTTATGGGATGGTGTGCATACCTTCAAATTGTACGGTGCGATGGCTGCACGTAATGGCATTATTTGCGCTCAAATGGCTCAAAAGGGATTTACCGGTCTGAAAGACCCGCTCGAAGGTACCCAGGGATTTTTTGAATGCTATTATCCGAAACCATATCACCCCGAGTATATGAATAGAGACCTGGGAAAGGAATTCTACACTCAGGGAATGCACAAGAAATACCCATCCTGCTATGGAAACCATAACCTCATCGACTGCGGCCTGGATATCCTGGCAGAACACGATATCAATGCTGAGGAAATCAAGGAAATCGTTGTCGGCGTGCCCCCCATGCAGCTTAAAAGCTATGGTTCCACGCCCTTTAAAAAGGGCGATTTGCAGCCCGCGGCTCTCTTTTATCAGTCTTACAGCGTGGCCAACGTGCTGCTGAGAAAAGGCGCCAGGCTGGAACACTATACCGAAGAAGCAGTCCAGGATCCGGCCATAATCGATTTATGCAGCAGAGTGAAACATACTCCCACCCGGCAAAGTAACGGGGCCATGGAGCTGATTGTGAAGATGCAAAACGGTAAAGAATATGAGGCTGTTTACCGGTACCCCATGATGAGAGGCTACCCCGCCCGTCCGTTATCACATGAAGAGTTAATCGAGAAATACTGGAATAACATTAATTTTTGCGGGAAAATAGCCCGCAATAATGCTGAAAAAGTGCTGGATATGATCGAAAATCTGGAGAAAGTCGATCATATGACTGATCTGGTGAAGCTGCTGGTGGCATAAAGTCCGGCAGATAAAGAGACTTTTAATCGGCCATGCCCGGTTCTTTCACCGCCTGCACATACAGAAAAGACCGGAAGTGCATATCCATGCGAAGCCGGGCCTGGTCCTACTAGCTAAAAAAGAATATCAGATAAACGGGAGGTCAGGGAGAGAATATTTCTTGACAGCCTTTATGATGTGGTATAATATAGCCATTAAAAGCAATAATTCAGTAACTATTTTTTCATATTACGAAATTATAGTCTTCAGTACCTGCTAAAATAAAATCATGGATTGTCCGGAGATAAAATGTCGCCAGATGTTGAAATCTTTTCAGGTATTTCGGGTTACGTAGTTTTTTGGATTCTTTTCGCCATTGCCGCAGGATTTTTCGTACGAAGGGCCTTTCTGCTGATACGTCTTGTCAAACTGGGAAGGCACGAAAAGCGCTTTGATCGTCCGTTATACCGTATCTTCAGCATGATCAGGATCGCTTTTTCCCAATCAAGCAATCTGAAAAGTTTCACCCTTACAGACCCGGCCGCCCTGGGACATGCCTTTATGCTTTGGGGACTGATAATATTCGGCATCGGTTATGTCATCTTCATCGGGTTTGGGGCAGGTTTCGGTCTCTATAGCTCCATCAGCGGCAGCGGTTTTGAGACCGCCTTTTTCTCTGTCCTGGATATCGTGGCCCTGCTGGTAATAATCACCATGATTATGGTGGTTGTCAAACGCTATTTTGCCAGGCCCGAGCGACTGAAGAGAGAAGAAAACACCTACGAAAAGATCACTCAGGCCGGGTTGATCACGGTTATATTCGGCCTCATGGTGCTCCATTTCCTGATCGAAGGCTTCAGATACGCGTCTTTCGGCATTCCCGATCCCGGACCACCCCTGGGAGCGCTCCTGGGTCAGGCTCTGGCAGGTTCGGGCATTTCAACCGGTACATCGGACGCGGTCTTTAAAAGTCTCTGGTGGGTCAACTATATTCTTCTCCTGATTGGCGTTATCTACGCTCCCCATTCCAAGCACCTGCATCCCCTTACTTCATTTGCTAACCTGGCTTTTCGGGACCTGGGCCCCAAAGGCCGTCTGAAAACGGTCGACCTGAAAAAGAAGGAGACCTATGGAGCTTCAAGGATCCAGGATTTTACCTGGAAGCAGTTGCTGGACGGTTACGCCTGTACCTGGTGCGGACGCTGTCACGTTGTCTGTCCCGCCCAGGTCAGCGGCAAGCCGCTTTCACCCCGGGAACTTATCCTTGGGATGAAAGATCACCTGATGAAAGAAGGACCCCAACTTCTGAAGAATCCCGCTGCTCCTGCAGTATTAACCGGGGCGTCAATTACGGAAGCTGATGCTGCCGGCGCAGCGGAGAAAAAAGATTCGGGTAAACCCCTGATCGATAATATGATATCTGAGGATGCCGTATGGGCTTGTACCACCTGCCGGGCCTGTCAGGAGGTCTGCCCGGTCAGTAATGAACATATCGATAAAATTATAGATCTGCGGCGGCATCTGCAAATGGTAGCCATGGCAGAAACAGGCCGGGATACTCTGAAAAACATGAGAGTCAGGGGCAATCCCTGGCGCGGTACAATGTATGCCCGTACCGACTGGGCTGAGGACCTGGATGTCAAGATTGTAGGTGAAGACAGCGACATCGATATTCTTTTCTGGGTAGGCTGCACCGAGGCGCTGGAAGACCGCAGTTTGAAGGTAGCCCAAGCCATGGCCAGGCTTATGAAACAGGCCGGCGTCAACTTCGGTATTCTGGGTGAAGAAGAAATGTGCTGCGGCGATCCCGCCAGGAGGCTGGGAGCCGAACACCTGTACCAGATGCTGGTTACCAGTAATATCCAGCTTTTCCAGAGTTATAATATCAAGAAAATCGTTACGGCCTGCCCCCACTGCTTCAATACTTTCAAAAACGAGTATCCCCGGTTCGGCGGAGAGTTCGAGGTTGTTCATCATACGCAATTTATCGCCAGCCTGATTAAAAATAACAAACTCAAGATCAGGTTACCAGGCCAGGGCCTGGTAACCTATCAGGAGCCCTGCTACCTGGGACGGTATAACGATATCTTTGAAGAGCCGCGCCAGGTTATCAGCAGCATCCCCGGTGTAACTCTGGTCGAGATGGAACAGAACAGGAAAAACGGCTTCTGCTGCGGCGGAGGCGGAGGCCGCATGTGGCTGGAGGAAAATATCGGCCAGAGGATCAGCGAAATACGTCTCGATCAGGCTGTCCGTACCCGGGCTCAAATCCTGGCAACCGCCTGTCCTTTTTGTTTGCAGATGTTTGAAGACGCAGCCAAGGAGAAGGAGACAGAGAGTCCGATGATAATCAAAGATATCGCGGAACTGGTTGCCGAATCGCTGGAGATACAGCCGGATGCTCCTGAAAAATAGAAAACAAATTCTGAAAAGCAAAGGAGATGACAGTGAAGAACATAATCGTCTGCATGAAGCAAGTGCTCGATCCGGAGATCCCGCTCTCGCTTTTCAAGATTGATACCGAAGCCAAACAGGCCATACTGCCCAAAGCCACTCCGCCGGTATTGAGCCCCTTCGATGAGAACGCCCTGGAAGCCGCACTGAAAATCAAAGATTCTCAACCGGCTAACATCAGTGTGATCAGCCTGGGGAAGAAGCTGACGAGGACTGTGGTGAAGGCCCCCCTGGCTGCCGGCGCAGACCAGCTTTTCCTCCTGGAAGATGAATCTTTCGGAGATTTCAACACCACTCTAACAGCTAATGCCCTGGCAGCCGCGATTAAAAAAATCGGCCAGTACGACCTGATTTTGTGCGGAATCCAGGCCGCCGATACCAACGCAGGACAGGTAGGGACCGGTATTGCCAGCATCCTGGGTATTCCCTGCATTACCTTCGCCCGCAAGGTAGAGATCAACGACAACAGCATCAGAGTGGAAAAGGTACTGCCGGACGGTTACGAAGTAATAGAAGCCCCGGGTCCGGCTGTTGTTACCGTTACCTACGAAGTAGGTACACTGCGCGAACCGGATGTCGAAGCCTTCATGACCGCCGGTAAAAAACCCATGACAATCTGGAAGGCACCGGACCTTACCCTCGAATCCGCTGAAACCAGCCGTACTAAATTCCTGAAAATGGAGCAGCCGACGCATGATGTCAAATGTGAGATCATGGAAGGCGGTACACCGGAGGAAAAAGCGGTTAAACTGGTCACTAAACTCAAAGAAACCAAGGTAATCTAAAGACATACGGAATGAGTTTTTGAATAATCGAGGAGTAATGATATGAGTAAAAGTGTATTGGTATATTGTGAAACCGTAGACGGCAGTCTGACGCCGATGGCGGTTGAACTCCTGGGGGGAGGCAGCCGTCTGGCTTCAGCCATGGAAGGAGAATTATGCGCGGTACTTATCGGCAGTGATATTGCCGGCCCGGCCCAGGAAGCCATAGCCTGCGGATCACAGAAGGTCTACACCTCAGAGGACCCGGCTCTTAAAGACTATTCCACCGAGCCCTACCTGGCGGTACTGGAAAAGGTTATTCAACTGGCTGCCCCGGAGATAGTCCTCATGGGACAGACCTCTACCGGACGCGACCTGGCGCCCTGGCTGGCTTTTCGCCTGAATACCGGGGCTACTATGGACTGTACGGCACTGGAAATCGATCCTGACAGCAAACGCCTTCTGATGACACGCCCGGTATATGGAGGGAATGCCCAGGCCGTCCAGGTCTGTGAATCCAGCCCGCAAATAGCCACCGTCAGAAATAAAGCCCTGGCTCCCGCCGGCAAAGACAGCTCACGGCAAGGTCAGGTCATCAAGATCGAAGCCGGAATCGATCCGGCGGCTCTCAGGACGCGCGTGGTTGAAAGAAAAGTGGAGGCTGTCACAGGCATAAGATTGGAAGACGCCAGGGTGGTAGTTTCCGGCGGCCGGGGTATCGGCAGCATGGAAGGCTTCAAACAACTACAGGAAATAGCGGATATCCTGAAAGGGGCAGTAGGAGCTACACGTCCGCCATGTGATAAAAAGTGGATCGCCGATACCCAGCAGATAGGTCTTACCGGCAAGGTTGTCGGACCGGACCTGTATATCGCGGTTGCGCTTTCCGGGGCCAGCCAGCATATCAGCGGATTCTCCAGCGCCAAGGTAATAGTCGCTATTAACAAAGACCCGGAGGCCAATATTTTCAGAGTCGCCAACTATGGTATCGTTGCAGATTGGAAGGCTGTATTACCGGCCTTTACCGCTAAACTAAAGGAGGTAGCAGGATAATAGAATTAGTGAAGTGCGCCGGTAATCTGAGAATCAAACAATCCAGAAAATACTGGTGTTATCTCAATACTGAAAGAACAACTTCTATAACTGTTTATTTTAAAATCGATATAGTGTGAAATTATAGCCCGGGTATGTAATCCAGACCTTATTCCTGGTTAAAGGAGGATAGAATGATAGAAAATGAACTGTTAGAAATCGTCGGTAAAGACAATGTCCTGGATAACCCGGAGATATTGAAAGAATACTCCGGAGATTGCAGCTTTATTCCGGCCAAAACGCCGTCCTGCGTTGTAAAACCGGCCAACGTTGAAGAGTTGCAGAGTGTTGTAAAATGGGCCAATAAGAAACATGTCCCCCTGGTCCCGGTAAGCTCAGGGGCGCCCCATTTCCGGGGTGACACCGTGCCGGGTGCGGATGGAGCGGTTGTAGTTGACCTGCGCCGCATGAAAAAAATCATCCGTGTCAATCGCGCCAACCGTGTCGCTATTATCGAGCCGGGAGTAACCTTCGGCGAGCTTCAGGCTGAACTGGCCAAAGAGGGGCTTTCAGCGTATCTTCCGCTGGCCCCCCGCAGCACCAAGTCGGTCCTGTCCAGTGTTTTAGAGAGGGAACCGATAACAATGCCAGGCATACACTTCGATAGTACCGATCCGATGCTGTGTACCGAGATTGTGTTCGGCAGCGGCGACAAGATGCGTACCGGAGAAGCAGCCGGTCCTGATACCCTTGAACAGCAATGGGAAGTCGGCAAAGCCCAGATCAGTCCCTTCGGTCCCACCCAGATGGACCCGCAGAGGCTGGTATCCGGAGCTCAGGGAACCATCGGCATCGTGACCTGGATGTCTATAAAATGCCGGTTTGTATCCGAGATAAGCCGGGCCTTCCTGGTCCCGAGTGACTCTCTTGATCCTCTGATACAGCTTATGTACAGGCTGACCCGCATCCGTTTCACCGGCAATATTTTTATAATCAATAAGGTCAACCTGGCCTGTCTGCTCGGCAGCGCCGCACAGGAAATAGCGGACTTGAGCAGCAAGCTGCCTACCTGGCTGATGTTTGTTAGCTGCGAAGGATACGGTCCGCTTCCTGAAGAAAAAGTGCAGTACCTGGAAGACGACCTGAAGGAGCTTGCTGGTACATACAACCTGAAAACAGAAACTGCAGTCGGCGGTATCAAGGCAGATGATCTGGCTGCAATACTGCCCAAACCTTCTGACGAACCATACTGGAAGATGCGGTTGAAAGGCGGTTTTGATGAAGTCTTTTTCCTGACAACCCAGGGCAAGACCCCCGGATTTGCCAGGATGATGAATGAAATCGCGCCTCAACAAGGGTACCCGGTGGAAAATATCGGTGTCTATATTCAACCGGTAGCGCAGGGCACAAGCTGCCATTGTGAATTTGATTTTTATTACGATCCCTCCAATCAGTCTGAAGCGGAAAAGACTCGGAAAATCGCGGCGGAAACGGCCCGGAAAATGGAGGCCGCAGGAGCCTTCTTCTCCCGTCCCTATAAAGAGCTGGCAGAGGTGGCTTACCTTCGCTCCGCCGATACCGCAGAAATGCAGAAAAAGGTTAAGGGGATCTTTGATCCGAATGGTATACTGAATCCCGGAAAACTGTGTTTTTAGGGAAGAATTAAGGAGGTAATCTTGTGAGTTGGGAAAATTATGAGCACGACATGATAAGGTGCACACGCTGTTCATACTGTAAAACTATACCCTGGCGTTTTGTTAAAGACTTCGATTTCGTGGAAGGTTGTCCGTCGGCGGCCCGTTACAACTGGCATGCCTATGCATCAGGCGGCAAATTCAATATGGGCTACTCTCTGCTGAAAGGGAAGATCGAAATCGATGAGGCTTTCCTGAATGTACTTTATAAATGCTGTATGGACGGCTCATGTGACGTATCCTGCAAGGCTATCAATGATATCGAACCCCTTCAACACATGCAGGAGCTGAGGATCAAGTGCGTGGATGAAGGGCAGCTTCTGCCCCAGCATCAGCCGTTTCTCAGAAGTCTGCGTAAAGAAGACAATATGATGCTGAAGCCTCGCGCCGAACGGGGTGATTGGGCTGAGGGATTGAACGTAAAACGGACTGCCGATGAAAAAACAGAGGTCGTCTACCATGCCGGTTGCCGCTACTCTTACGATAAAGAGCTGTGGCCTGTCGCCCGCGCCGGCTTAACCTTGCTGCAAAAAGCCGGGGTGGATGTAGGCATTATGGGAGAGGATGAGGCTTGCTGCGGAGGCCGGGCTTACGAGCTTGGCTATATCAGCGAAATGACCAAGTTCGCCGAGCACCAGATGGAAACTTTCCGGACCGCCGGCGTTAAAACCCTGGTTACTCCCTGTGCAGACTGCTATGCTACCTACAAGGTGCTTTACGATAAAATCGGGAAAAAGCTGGGAGTTGAAGTTTACCATATAACCCAGTACCTTGAGAAACTGATTAATGAAGGAAGACTCCAGCTTAAAAAGTCCATTCCTTTGAAGGTTACTTACCACGATCCCTGTCACCTTGGAAGGCTGGGGGAGCCCTGGATTCACTGGGACGGTGTAGAATACAAGCCCAAAGGCATGCTGATGTACCTGCACGATCCGCCCAAAAAATACCGCCGGGGCCTCAACGGGGTCTACGATCCCCCTCGCAATCTTATTAAAAGTATCCCGGGTATGGACTTCGTGGAAATGTACCGTATCCGTGAGTATGCCTGGTGCTGCGGGGCCGGGGGCGGTGTAATCGATGCCTTCCCCGATTTCGCCAACTGGACAGCCGCAGAAAGGCTGCGTGAAGCCAACGCGGTAGGCGCTGAGGCTATTGTAAGCGCCTGTCCATGGTGCAAACGGGTCTTCCTGGATGCTGCCGCCAGTACAGGTGATAAAATTCAGGTACTTGATATAATTGAGCTTATAGAACAGTCTGTATAAAGTGGTTGCTTAAAATAGCAGGCAAGGAGAACAAAAATGAAGCTGACTAACGAAGAATATAAGGCTCTTGAAGATATAGTCGGTCCTGAGTATATCACCCGGGAGCCGGTAATTATGGAAAGCTATAATCAGATCTGGGGCAACAAGCTGGCCTTCGGAGATAAACGGCATAATCCGCCGGCAGCGGTCCTTATGCCCGCCAACACTGAAGAGGTACAGCGCATAGTTAAATACTGTAACAAGCAAGGCATACTGTTCAAGGCTTCAGCCCGTGCCTTTGAATACGTGGCTACCAAGCTGGCCAACGACCGGGGCATCCTGCTGGAATTAAAGAGGATGAATAAAATCCTGGAAATAGATGTCAAGAACATGCATGCCGTGGTTGAGCCGTTCGTAAACGTATGGCAGTTGCAGAATGCGGCGGGCAAAGTGGGCCTGTATACAGGGAAACCGGGAGTTGGGTACACCGCCGCGGTTATCTCACTGGCCTGCTGCCACCAGGAGATGACTATCTCCCAGCTTTATACCAGCGGCTACGGCAGGAATGTGCTGGGCTGTGAATGGGTCCTGCCTACCGGCGAAATACTGAACCTGGGTACCGCCAACAGGGAAGACGGCTGGTTCTCCGGAGACGGACCGGGCTTCAGCCTGAGGGGCGTACTCAGAGGACGCGCCGGGGCAAACGGTGGCAACGGGGTTATTACCAAGTGTTCCGTCAAACTTTATCCCTGGTATGCCGGCACTCCTATGAGCTATGAATTGAAGAGAAAGCCCGGCGAGTTCATAGGCGCCGCTATGCTGGCGGAAATACCGGAGAATTATCGGGTCAATGTCATGACCTTCGAGAATACGGAAAAGATGATGAAAGCCTCCACTGAAATCGGCCAGGCGGAGCTGGCCTGTATCGTCGCTCCGGCCTATATGTCTACGGGTTTAATGGGAGAAGGAAACGACGAACAGTGGGCCATGATGCAGGCGGAAAAACCGAAAGACCCCACCAAGATAGGCAGATCGGTACCGGTCTTTGTCAACGGTCACTCCCAGAGAGAGCTGGAATACAGGGAAAAAGCGGTGCTGTCAGTAATGGAGAAGTGGGGCGGTTATCTCGATCCCGAATACAACGATACTATTACCAGGGCCCATATGTTCCAGTACCAGATGTGGTCTGTGGGCACCTCTCTGCGGGGTACGGGCGATTTCATGGTATCCATCCAAGGCGCTGACGGTGCAACCGAGATGCAATTGCAATACCGCAAGTATGAATTCGATGCCTTCAAGCCATTCAGCAGCCGCGGTGAAATAGTTCAGCCCAACCTGGGTATGTCCTACCGTCCCATGGAGCATTACTCACTGGGTTCATCCGGCGGCATCGCCACCGGCTACGATCCATGGGACCAGGAGTCCCTGGCCGCTGCCAGAGAGTATATGAACCAGGTATACGATTCGAACAGTCCTTTCAAGCGCTTCAGCTATACCAACCGCGGCGCCATGATGCAGGTCGAAGAATATGAACACATCCATGAGAGATGGGGACCGATCTATGAACATGCCGATCTCTGGCTTCAGAAGGTAAGAAACATGCTGGACCCCAACAGGGTGGCCGATTGGTCCGGCTATATACCGCCCGAGTACGGCATGAAGACCGAAACTGAAGATAGCTAACGCCCGGATAACCAAATAATAGTATTCGTGGAAGCCCCGCTTGAGCGGGGCTTCTTCTTGACCGTATCAGGCATAGAAAGCAACCGCTGTGGCCGGTCCTGAACTGCCTCCCAGTACCGGAGAATAGGGTGTCAGGTATGTTTCAACACAGTTGAACCTGGTTTTGACCATCCCCATGAGGTTCCGTCCGTCTTCGATGATATCCGTATAGTGGACCATTACGTGCAGCGGTTTGCCGGTATCTATATTTTCACTGATTATTTCAGTCATCCTTTCGAAGCTCGCCTGTTTGCCGTTCGCCCTCCCGGCATCCTCCACGGTACCCGTGCCGCGGAGCATAGAGATCATGGGTATAACTTCCGGAGTATTCCCCTCGAATACCGAATCAGGTGCCCGGCCGAACTTGGCGGTATGCTTCGAGCGGAGACCAACCACCCATTTTGCTCTCTTGATCATGTCCCCGGCAGTCTGCACTACCTCTTCTTTGGATTTTCCGGCCTGTGCCGCCCGCGCCGCCTCCAGCGCCACAAATCCTTCGGCGCCTATAACCAGTTTACTGTCGATAACCTTGATGTCCAGAGCGGGATTTTCCATTTTTATAATATCCCTGGCCTGTACCGCGGACTTGTAGCTTACGCTGATAGCCTTTGACATTAGTATACAGACAATGCGGTCGGTCTCCCTGCCCGCGTCACGGAAAATACTGACAAACTCCCCGGGAAGCGCTCCGCTGGTTGATACCTGTTGAATAGAGCCGAACCGTTTCCAGAATTCATCCGCCGTAATATCCACCTGGTCCCGGTATCCTTTTCCGTCTATTGTCAGTCCGCAGGGGGCTATCCTTATCCCTAGCTCAGCGATCAGTTCGGCAGGCAAACAGGTTACTGAGTCCGTTACAACAGCTACCTTTGACATCTTTTTACCTCCGTAAGTTAGTCCGGCGCCGCTGTTATGGTAGCGATCGCCATCTCATAGCGCCCGCTATTTTATAGCGCCCGCCATCTCATAGCGCCCGCTATTTTATAGCGCCCGCTATATCATTGAGGCCGTCTTGCGGGCATCGGCTATAGAATCTTTAATAAAGCTTAGTTTATTGCAATCTCCAACCAGGAACACTTCAGGTGCTTTACCCTCAAATACGGCTGATATTTTTTCATCGGGTGTAGTTCCCGTTGCTACAATCACCTTATCCGCTTCAACCATCCTCTGTTCGTTGTTTTTGGCTTCTATCTTTACACCGCGGGTACAGATCTCCTGATATTTGACCCCGGTTATGATGTCCGCCCCATACTTTTCAAGCCTGTCCAGTATTATCCATTTAAAGGGGAGGGGCATCTCCGGAGCTATCTGCTCGGTCTCTTCTATAATAGTGACTTTCCTGCCCCTCTCTGCCAGGAAAACGGCCAGCTCGCAGCCGACCATTCCGGCGCCCAGAATGACTATACGCTTCCCCAGCGGCATCCAGAGGCGGCTGATTCTCCTGATAAACCCCGGATTCAGGAAGGGCTTGAACATGGTTGTACCGGCGCCTAGAAGCAGCCTTTCCCAACCGGTCAGCTTGCCTGAGCGTTCCCGGTTGAGGTGTCCGCTCAACATTTGCCGCAGATCGTCCCCGTTTATCGCCATCCTTCCGCCGATCCCAGCTACGGCGGGCTCTTGCCTGATGGAACCGGTAGCCAGTATCAGAGCTTCCGGTTTAAGCTGCCGGACAAGCTCCCCGGTGACGGTCTGCCCCAGTTTGACCTCGATATTCAGCTTGTTCACTCTTTTTATCAAATAGTCTACCAGATCCTCGTTTTCCCGTCGGACAATGGAGGCAAAAACCAGCGATCCTCCCAGCCGGTTTTCCTTTTCACAGAGTATTACCCTGTGCCCCCTCGATGCGGCTGTGATAGCGGCTTCCATTCCAGCCGGTCCCCCACCCACCACCAGCACCAGCTTTTGTTTCTCCGGCGGGCCGTGGGTCGGTTCGTTTTCTTTTCCTACCGAGGGATTGATAGCACAGCAAACATTATTCCTGACGAAAATCTGATGTACGCAGGTATAGCAGTAAATACACTTCCGTATATCTTCCATCTTCCCTTCGGCAAGCTTGCGCGGCAGATCCGGATCGGCCAGGAGCGGCCTGCCCATGGCTATGAAATCGGCATCGCCGTCGCGGAGTGTTTTCTCCGCCAGTTCAGGGCTTATTCTTCCCGCTGTAATAACCGGGATTTTTACCGATTTCTTCATCGCCTGCGCCAGCGGCAATAAGAATCCCGGAGAGCTGACGATAGGGGCTTCCGTAAAGTGGACTCCCATGGACCCGCCGTAACCTGACAAATTAACGGCGTCTACCCCTGCTTTCTCGATCATACCGGCTATTTCACGGGCTTCCTCCGCTGTAATCCCATCCTCAATGGCAAATTCCCTGCCGTCGATACGGCACCATACCGGGAAATCATTGCCTGCTGCCCGCCTTGTTTCCATGATAATCTCAAGTAAAAACCTCGCACGATTATGTAAACTACCCCCGTATTCATCTGTCCGCTTGTTAGTCGAGCGTGAAAGGAACTGGTCGATCAGGTAACCGTGACCGGCATGTATCTCCACCCCGTCGAAACCGGCCGTTCTGGCCCGCACGGCAGCCCGGGCGAAACACTCCACCAGCCCGGATATCTCGCATACGGACAGCTCACGGGTAACACCGAGTTCTTTAGGGACCAGAGGCACAACCGAGGCGGAGACCGGCTCATGTCCTCCGGAAAGAAAAGGCACCGCTATCCGCCCGCCATGCTGCAACTGAATACCGGCTGCCGCTCCGTTTTTATGTACGGTTTCCACCAGCTCCGTCAGCCCCGCCAGGAATTTATCGTCTGAAATACCTATCTGGCGGGTCATCACCTTGCCGCGGGGATGGTCAACCGAAGCCACTTCTACGATTACCAGGCCCACTCCTCCCCTGGCACGCTCCGCATAGTATCTCTTCATGCGGTCGGGTACCAGGCCGTCCCTTCCTCCCAGGTATGTCCCCATGGGCGCCATAACGATACGGTTTTTCAGCTCCAGTTTTCCGATGCGACCGGGTTTGAATAGTTCTTTAAATCGTGGGTCCGTTTTCTCCAATTCTGCCTGTTCCTCTGCCGGAATTTCCTTTTATATATTTCAAAGCTTCAGGGCCAATCTCGCGGCGCTGTAGGTAGCCTGTGCCGCACTGCCGGGCTGTATGCAGTCTCCTGCCAGATATATTTCAGGTACTATCCCCTTCAACTCCTCGGAGAGCCTGTCCAGAGGACGCACGCCTATGGCTGTTACGATCTTATTGAAAGATAAAGATGTTATCTCCCCGCCTATCGTGATAATCAGCGCATTTCCGTCTATTTCCAGCAGTCCGGCGTTGAGGTAAAGCGGCACCCGCAGGTCTATCAGTCTTTTTACCAGACCCCGGAAGGTTATCAGGTCATCCGGTCCTTTCCGACCGCCCAGCACGCCGTGTCCTGCCAGGACCACCTCCCTGCCCTGTTCCGCCAGAAAGACGGCGGTCTCCAAAGCCAGTATGCTCGTGCCAATAACTATTATTTTCCCTTCAACTTCAACCCTGCCCCGGATGACATCGTTAGCCTGAACGGTGTTTTCTTGATTCGCCCCGGGCAAATCCAGCTCCACGGGCGATGCTCCTGTGGCAATTATGCCAATATCCGGTCCGATTGCCCGCATGCGCTCCGGCGTTATTTCATATCCCGGCTTTACCGGCACCTTCAGTACGGTCAGCAAATGTTCGAGATGCCTGATGGCGTTAAAATATCCCTCTTTCCCCGGAAGCCGGCTGGCTATTGCCCACTGACCGCCCAGCTCAGGCTCTTTTTCATACAGGGATACATCGTGTCCCCGCTGCCTGCACAGCACCGCGGCCTGCATGCCGGCCAGTCCTCCGCCGACGACCGCTATTTTTTTCTTTGCAGCAGCAGGGGAAAGTGCAGTGGCTGATTCTCTGAACAGGAAAGGATTAACGGTACAGGAACGCCAGGAACTCCTCAGGCAGTTGTTGCAGTACAGGCATCTGACCACCTCTTCTTCCTTTCCTGCCCGCAGCTTATCCGGTAACCCCGGATCGGCCAGTAGAGGCCGGCCCAGCGCGATGAAATCCGCCCAGCCGTTTTCAACGGTCCTGTCAGCTAACTCCGGACCGATTTTCCCTGATACGATTACGGGAATACCGGAGACCTTTTTTACCTCTCCCGCAACCGGTATTACCACTCCGTCAGGAGTAAGGTAAGACGGGGCCATCAGGACCGACCAGTATTCCAGTCCCGATGAGATGCTGATAGCGGAAGCCCCGGCTGAGCGCAGGATCTCAGACTGCCTTACCACCTCAGAGGTAGTTACACCCCCGTCCACACCGTCACAGCCGTTTATTCTTACGATAAGAGGAAATTCACTTCCCAGTTTGTTTCTTATCGCTTCAATAACCAGGCGCGCAAAGCGAGACCTGTTCTCGACGCTTCCGCCGTAGGAGTCCGTACGACGGTTTATCGCCGGAGAAAGAAAGGTACTCAGCAGGCAGCCATGGCAGGCATGCAGCTCAAGTGCATCAGCGCCCGCCTCTCTGACACGCCAGGCTGCTTCGGCAAACTCAAGTATATACCTTTCTATATCCTCCGAGTCGATTTCTTTGTAAGCCCTGTCTTTGGCCATGCGGGCGGTAATGGAAGGCGCCTTGATGGTAGTACCCCCGGGGAGGACTTTCATAAGTAGCAGCAGCATTCCGGGATGCATTAACTGGATGCAGGCTTTAACGCCCTGGCTATGAATTGTCCTGACCAGTTCGCTCAATCCGGGAATATAGCTGTCGTCGTGGATCCTCAGGTTATTGGGCATGATATCATCCCGGCTGATCGAAGCAAACTGGGTTATGACCATTCCGGGATGTCCCGCTGCCCTTAACCGGTAGTACTCCAGCATTGCCCTGGTAACCTTCCCGCTGTCATCAGCCAGAGCATTGCCCATAGCCGCCATCACGATTCGATTATCCAGTCGAAGATTCCCGATATTTCCGGGCATAAACAAATGTAAAAAAGAGCGTACCTGTGCTTTTTCATCAATTAACGACATTTCTAACTCCCTGTGATGGCTTACTAAAAAGAACCAGTCTGTCCCTTTGCTCGAAAAGCTGTATGTAAGCTCAAAATTATTCCAATTGTAGCTTCCGGCGCAAATCACTGTCAACAGGCATAGACTTCAAGGATAAGGTAAAATATCCTTAAATAAACCGGTAGGTGATGAATATCAGGTTATGTCAAGCACATGCACATTAGTTCAGCCCATATGCTCCATCAGCTTATGCTGCGGCGCGGGTTCTTTACCCAGCAGCACCATGGCAAATTGTTCAAGCCTGGCATTTGTCAGCGGGTCGGTATCATGCCACCGTACCAGGAATTCTTCTTCCGTCATCCATGTTTTTCTGAACGAGGCCGGGTCTTCAAAGATAATAATAGAACCGTCATGACCTATGACCACCACGTAATGCCCGTCTTTGGTATCGTTCTTCCAGTCTTCCAGATTCATAAACCTGTTGGCCCAGGCCTGGACAAGAACGATAACAGGAATATTTTTGTCCACGAATTCTTTAACCGTATCAAGTGAAACTCCATACTTGGCAAAGACATGGAATCCCTTTTTCTCAGCGGCGGTAATCATATTCGTCACCGGAGTCCCCCGGCTGCTGCTCTTCAGATCTCTTATCAGCTTATCTTCGCGAACATCCACACCATAATAAGCCATTACAACCTGTAGTGCTTTTGCTCCGCAATCAAAATCAAATGCTTGTCTGCCGCTCGGCAAATCGATCAACATACACTCCTCTCCACTGTCCTTCTATTAAATATTCCACCTAATTCGCATGAACAGCAGTACCCATATCATATAATGCCCCGGCAAAGCTCCTCCTGAGCATCTCTATCGCTTCAATATCAGGAGTACCGTTCAACTTCATGTATAAATTCTGGTTCGTCTCCTGCAAAATAGCCGGAACACGGTTCCCTACCCTCGTCATGGCATCCACGGAGTGTTTTCCACAGATATGGCCGTATACGCTATGATACCCGGACTCATTTACCGTCACCCTGATACCGGGTAGTCTTTTAGCCAGCGCTTCCGCATAGGTCTCAACAAAAATATCAGGGCAGAAACGTACTTTCTGCCCGGTCTGCGGTGATAACTGGTAATTCATCAGCTCTATCTGGTTGTCCTCTACTCCCCTGGCTGTAACCGTTGAATGGGCATCCAGCATGAAGGTCTTACCCAGGCTGATCTCATTTTCTATCCTGCGGTGATATTCATCAAGGTATTTCCTGGCAAGATACCGGCGCAGTGTCCTATCCGGTTCATGGTCCGGTCGAAATACAGGATCCCCGGCTATATCCTTCAATGGTACGCTGCTTTCCAGGTCTTCTGGATCGCGGTTAGCTTCCAGTACAAGACTGCAATATCCGAATATCACGGAAGAGTTGCCGAGTATATCATGAAAATCATACAGCCAGTTTGTATACCAGTCTATGTTCCTGGTTAAATCCGGAAACTTATCTGAAAGAGACTGTACCGGTATTTCAAAGGGTATAGTTATGCCGCTGTGAGGTATTACTACGAGCATTTTCTTGAATTCCATAGAAAACCTCGTTTTTATGACTTGATACCGGAAATCATTGATATCATACCTTGCAGGACAACAATCCTTGAAATAAAAAAACTGGTACTATCCGTCCGGGCAATAAGTATTATAACATATGAAATGACCGGGTTAAAAAGCAGGAAAAACCGCCGGGAATTTTACACCATATTATGGAATTCATGTATAATTAATTCCGGATATATTTTTCAGGAGAATACCGTGTCCACACAGTCTTTGATAAAGGTGCTGACCTCTTCCGGCAGCGGCTCCAGAAGACAAATGGCGGAAGCGATCAAAAACGGACGTGTTGCCGTGAACGGAAAAACCGCTGAGAGTTTTTCTCTCCCTGTAAACCCGCAATCGGACAGGGTAACACTCAACGGCAGGGAACTATTGGCCAGGACCAACCCTCCTGTTTACCTCATGCTCAATAAACCCAGGAACATCACCTCCACCACCAGGGACGATTGGAACGGCACTACCGTACTGGACATTATCCCCGCCAAATACAGGGAAATGCGGTTATATCCCGTCGGACGGCTGGATAAAGACTCCACGGGACTGATCCTGCTGACCAATGACGGTGAGTTGACTAACCGCCTTACCCACCCCCGTTTTGAACAGGAGAAAGAATACCTGGTCTGTATAGAAGGAATATTGAAACCTGATGAAAAAAGAAAACTGGAGCAAGGCCTGGAGCTGGAGGAAGGGTTAACCCATAAAGCCAGGCTAAGGCCTGTCGATATCCCGCCTTATAACTATTCAATCATCATCCACGAGGGCAGAAAACGTCAGGTAAGGCGTATGTTTGCCGCCATCGGCTACCGTATTTTGGAGCTTAAACGCATCCGTATAAGCAGCCTGAAACTGGGCACACTGGCTGAAGGTCAGACCCGTGAACTCACCCGGGCTGAATTGAACGCCCTCAAGCTTTCCCGCGTTTAATGCCTGAATGTCACTTATATTTACGAATCAGATGTAATACCTGAATATTAAAGTAGCCATATGTAAGGCCTGGACCTGTGTTCCTGCCAGTTATTCAGTCCGAATTCGTTTATCGCCCTTAAATTTTGCTGGGGTGAATCTCCGTGAACTGATTTTAAAGTAGCGATTTTTTCACAGTCTTCGAACACGCCGCACTGCCAGCAGCCGTCCAGTCCCTTTTCGCGGCAGCAATTCAGGATGCCACAGGAAAAAAAGCTGCATCCTCCGCCTGTCCGGCAGGGTATGTTGCATTGAAGAGCCGCTATCGCTTCCAGCACCTTACAGCATTCATTATAATGCCTGAATTCCGCGACGGCATCCAACTGCTTCTCCGTGCCGCCTTTGATTTCCGCATACTTTTCAAATTGCGTTTCCCTCAGTTCCCTGAGCAGCTTGCCTGCCAGATCAGCGGCATGGCTTTTGTATCTTATACAGTCTCCGCAATATAGTCCGCAAAAGGCAGTCAAATCAATCCCTTCAGTCATCTATATTTACCTCCAGACAGTCAGCCGGGCTAATAACATGTCAACCCACATCAATATATCATATCCCCGACTGGTTTTGTATTTAGAGTTAAATTTTCGATATTGTTTCCTGAAAGCAAGAGTTATATAATTACCGGTATATATACAAAAGCGAAGCGGATGGTTGTGGATTTTTTAATATACTAACGCTCATAATAACCTTAACAATATGTCTATACCATAATAAATTCGATTTCCGTAAATATGCTTAAGGAGATGGAAATGATAACAGACCAGGGAAGATCTTACAGTCACACATTAAGTCTTATTATTCGCACATCGATAATTATTCTGGTCTTGCTGATCTGCCTTGCTCCCGCCCTGCCGGTATCTGCTGAATCAGGCCCCATCGGTATGGTGGCGGACAATTCCGGAAAGGTGCATATCTTTGATGCGGGAACAAATACGGTGATTGGAACGGTTGAATTACCTCTGAATGATGGTTTCCTGGTAGGCGATTGCGCTATCAGTCCGGACGGCACTCTCGGGTTTGTTACCGACTTCAATTATAATCTGTGGATAATAGACCTGGTCCAGTCGCCTCCCGTTCTTGCCTCCGGGACCAATCCCGTCCCTATTTCAAACCCGGGTGAAGACGTGGCGGTTACTCCGGATGGAAAATACGCGGTCGTAGTTGACGGCGCCTTTGGAGAGAACGTTCCGGTTTCCCTGGTAGATATTGCTGACCGGCAGGAGATTGACACGCTGGTTATTGCTAACAACCACGATTCTGTAGATGCCCTCAATGACGGTTCATTGCTGGTCACATCATTTGATTCCCAGAGCCTGTACCGGATAATAGTAATAGGCGGAAGTTTTAACCTGGTCCACACCGGAGAAACAATGGCGTTTGACTATCCCATAAATGTTTACGGCTCCCCAAAGTCATGTTCCGGCTTCGTAGTAGGTCATTATGATCTGATGAGTTTCCTGATTCCCGGTCTTTCAAAGGTAGATACCTGTGAGCTTCCCGGGGGTGGGGTCTGCGGTGTAATTCACCCGGCAGGTAACAGGGTTTTCGTGCGCACATGTGACTTTGAGGAAACAAACAGCTTTGTGATTGCTTATAGCTTCAACTCAATAACAGGTCACCTGGGTATTGATCCCCTGTTTACTATCCCGGTAACACCCTGTACAGACTATTACGGCATAGAACAAATGGCTATTACACCCGACGGCAGCCGTCTATATGTGCCCGAGGGCGATGTCCTGAATGTCTATAATGCCGAAACCGGCGACCAGTTGGACTCAATTACAGCCAAAATATTTGAAGACCTGACCGGTATTTGTTTCAAGCCGGAAATATCATCAGGAAGGGGACCAGTAAGTGCATTGGGCGGCGAATTGAGAGAAACCGGTAAGAGTAGCCTGGTTGTACTCTGTATGATCCCGCTTGCCTGCCTGATTACCGCCGGACTGGCCTTGAAACTGGCCGGCCGCAGGACCGTGCGGCGATAAACGCCGAGATCAGATGTTAAGGAACCGTTTGATTTAACCAGTATTATATGTTACTTGATTTGTCTTTGTTCCAATGGGAAAATGAGAGTCTCAAGAATAGATTAGTCAATATATCGTTCTGAGACTCTCATTTCATCCCCGGTAAGTTCGTTTTACATGCTAACGCCAGTTATCTATCGATACCCCCTTGCCCATTCTGAAGTCCGTGACAAACCACAGGTTGTTGGACTTACCTCCCACTACTACCGTATTAATGGCCCTGGGATTATTAAAGGGCGCTATAAGTGCCTCCGGCGGCAGCTTCTGCCAGTCTGCATACGGTTGAAGCCCTTTCAATCCGAAGTTCCAGTTGAATGTTGCATTAACTCCGTTGCCCCAGTATTGCTGCACGGGAATTTTCACGTTTTCTGAAAGCCATCCGGCAAACACCTCCTTGGTGGTGAAACCCTGCTGATCGTGCAACATCTGCGCAACCAGCGGGTCCAGGCAGAGTAAAGCGGCTGAACCCAGCCCGGAAAGGGCCTTCATATAGTCTCGCATCAAGAGGTGTGGCGGATAAGAAATCTGGGCCTCACCTGTGCAGGAAATATAGCTCCATCCGATGCCGACCGTAAGAACACTGTCTTCTCTCTTGTATCCGAATTTAACGCTCAGGGGTTCCCATCCCTCCGGCAACCCCTCCTCATTTTCCGCGTAACAGCAGTTGTTGTATTGTAGATTGCTTCCCAGGGAACTGAAGGTGGTTACGCCGGCATGCAGGTTACCGGCCGTTTTGGATATCAGGGTAAAAGCCCTTCCGATTACAGCGTTAGCCTCGTTATACGGTCCCATCGCATCTATTCCGGAATTCATATTTATCTCATTGCGTATCGGCCCGTTTACAATCAGCATGTTCGCCATAGAAGTAGTTGAGTTGCCGAAAGGGGCATAAGTAGCCGCTGCCAGGATAACAGGGAAATGCTCGGGACCTGCCCCCGCCATTACGGCACAGACAGCTACCTTTTCCACTGTAGCCTGCCGGGCGCCTCCGGGCCAGTTTATGGTTGTTACCACCTCATCGCGCTTGTGACTGGTGCCTTTAAGCATAGCTTCAACCCTTTCTTCCGTTGGAAGCACAATCGGCAGGTAGTCCGTCCAGTCCCTGGACTTGAAAAGCCTTTGCAGGTTCTGCTCTGTATCCAGAGGAAGCAGCCTGGGTTCCACAGACCCTGCCGGTACACCAGTCATCTGCTCTTCTTCAGTAAGAGGTACCGTCAGCGCGTCAACGATCTCCCGCATCAGAGGCTTGCCGCTGAAGGGATCCTTCCCCTCAACATATTTTTCATGTACCGACCGGGGGACGCCGGCGGTGGGAAGCGGGAAAATAGCATAACGGAGTGCCATACCGCTGCCATAAAGTTTGTCCCATCCGGTGACATATTTAGCCACATTCTCTCCGCTGCACGGCGCAGTAGGGATACCCATCTGCTCGAGCTTCCCGGCATAGCGGCTCAAGGCCGCGGCGCAGCCGTCTCAACAGCTTATGCCGAGTATACAGGCGTCCCCTCCGGCCTTGATTTCTTTCGCCAATTCCGGGTCGTCATCCATGAAAGACCCTTTCTTCCTGGTAAGCACCGTCTTTACTCCCGGTATGTTCCTGGCAAACCAGTCCTGCATAACCTGGAATATATCATAGGCGGCGGAAGGACCTCCCCATCCGATGTCCACCAGGTAGACCGTTTTTCCCTCCAGACTGGAAAATCTACGTGGCGCCAGCGGAATACGCGGCACCATGGCGCTTGAACAGGCCGGGTTCAATACTGTCACCTTCCCGGATGATTTCAACGTAGTCTGCGGATTATTTTGAGATCTGGTTTCTGACATATTTTCCTCCCGTAATATACAAATTTTCTCTTATATACACACAATCTCAGCCTGACTAACAAGTTCTGAAGATGTTTTGAATCTGAATATTATTTGATTTCACCATTACCGGAAAATCCAATCCTTTTTCTTCACACAAGCCCTTTTCACTTTTTTCCATCAAACCGCCGGGCCTGTCTTTTCCGCGCGCTTCTTGATTTCCAGGAGCATTTTTCTCTGCATTACACAAGAAATGGGCACCAGGATGCCGAAACCGATCCTGGCTACGGGGGTGACTTTGTATGCAACGCGCCACCTGGTAATCAGCCGGGTCTTATTCTCATCAGGTGCTTCCAGGAAAAATACCCAGCTTACAGGAGAATCAGGTCCCATTTCCCCCCCGAATAAAAGCACTCGCTCCGCTTCAATGGCAACCAGTGGAATCGGAGGCATCCCGGGATGTAAGCGCAGGCCCTCGCTGTTTTCACTATGCATGCGTTCAGGATATAGTCTGTCAACCGTATGTATGTTGCAACCGACCAGGTTCTCCAGGAAATCATAGCTGTAAAATCCTCCGCGCCCCTGTCCTACCTGTGCCAGCCATGACCATACCCGTGAACGCGGAGCGCTGATGGTTACGGCATGAGTAAAGCCTCCCAGTGAGCGGGATACCAGTTCATCACCCGGCAGAGTACGGTCTATTTCTTCGTCCGTTGCATTCCACCGCCGCCAGTATCTAATAAAAGGGGTTAATACGGCAGCAGCTATCAAAAAAGCACCCCCTACTCCTTCTATAAAGTCCTTCCACCTGCTTTTCATGCCTCTTCAACCTCAAAATACGATCGTATAACGTTCACCCAGTGTATTGATTTACTTTATTCCCTGAATTTTAATGCATAACATCATATCCGTTCAATATATACACCGATATGGCTTTCAGTACGAGTCCGATCAACCGGTTTCATCGTTTCAGGCCGGTGATTTCGATCACAGACACGGTATGCCGGAATGCCTGCAATAATCCGTTTTCAGTCACGTTAATCCTGCCGGGTAGCTTTTCGTATAAATAATATCTAGAATAAGGATAACAGGCTGTAAAATGGTATCCAGAAAAAAGAGAAGGGTTGCATCTCCATGTCCATGGAAATCGGTCATTTCGCTGTCGGTGCAGGTAGCGCCTTCATCGTACTTAACGTACTGCCTCCCCGGGTAAGGCGTAAAATTCCTGATTACGGTTTTATCGGCATCATAGCCGGTCTGTGGGCGATGGTCCCGGACCTGGCCAGGTTTTTACCGGGAATGGTGGATTTCCACAAAAGCCTTTTCGCCAATATCTTTTTCCTTCACCAGATAATGGATAGACTGGATAATAACGACAGCGTCTGGATAAGCGGCGGTCTGATAGGAGTGATGGTCCTGCTTATGGTGCCGCTCTGGGCAAGCGATTACTGGCACCGCAGGGAAAAATAGTAACAGGCGCACAGGACCATGATCATGGCTTCTTCAGTATACCCCCCTTGGTTACAGGTCATATGTCAAGACGGGTAACTACAGGCCGGCCTCGATTCGCCGGGGAATATCCGGCCAGCAAAACAATCATCTTTCCGGGCTGAGTCAATCATTTGCCCGCTGAATAACGGCGTTATACATAATAGCCTGGCTGAAATATCGCATCCATCTACTTTTGCATCAGTTCGATCAGCATTTCGGTATTTTCAGGAATAACGAAGCCGATTATGTGTCCGTCCGGCATGTGACGGGGTTTTTCATCCAGCATTTTCGCGCCCATGGACCTGAACTCTTCTATAGCCGAGGCTACGTCGTCCACGTAAATGCCGATGTGCTGAAGCGCGTGGTTATTCTCCGCACCGACTCCGGCAATCACGGTATTGACTTTATCGACAAATTGCAGGAGTTCGATTCTTTCGTTGCCGATCATGATATTGGCAATCCGCATGAAGTCTGGACGTCCCCCGATTGTAATGTTTTTAGGATCTATACCCAGTACATCCGTATAAAATTTCACGGCTTCATCCAGGTCCTTTACTGACACTCCGACGTGACTGAAACTGAGGGTTTTCATTTACACTGCTCCTTACCTGTTTATTAGTTACTGTCAGCTCAGGGCGACATATTAAAAAGCTGTCCCCGGCATTCCTATGATACCATATTTGGTACCCCCGGATATTCTATTTTCCTCTTCCGGGGAAATATGTAAAGCTGCCTTATACCCTGAAAAAGCTGTTGTCCGGCGGCTGCACTGCCTGTTCCCCGGGTTTATCAGCCTGTGGAGCCCAGTCATACGGCACGCGGTAAGCCCGGTATATATGGTTGCCCTGCATCTTCTTGCTGAAGTAGGGACTCACATATTCCCAGACAATCTCACAGGCTGGGGTGACCTCAATAAGCCGTCCGCATCCCCCTTCGGTGATCAGTGTATTCCCATTGGACATGCGCTGGGCCGAGCTTATAAACCGGCTGTAAAGCTTGAGGAAACGCATAAAGCCCTGCTCCGGAGGATCGGGAGGCGGATACTGCCAGACCACTTCCAGTGTAACGGGATCGAATTCAACTACCCTGGAATAGTCCCTTATGGCGTTGTTGATCCCCGTGGCACAACCGGGATTTGGGGCGCCGTAACCGGCGCTGCCTCCGTTATCGAATACCAGGATATTTCCCGCGCCCGGCAGACCCTCGGGTACCATATGTGCATGGTGCTGCCCGATAATCCAGCCCAGTTTTTCATATACCGCAGAGACCGAGTAGTCAGGCCCCACCCTCCAGACCAGGTTGCCGGTCTCTTTTTCCGTAATGGCAATAATATTGGTCTGACGGCTGCTCCATATAATATTATCCGGATGGAAACGTTGATCTCCCTGATTAAACCAGCGGTTCGGTCCCAGGAAGGAGGCCGAGTTCACATGCATCCAGTCGCCCACTTTTACCTTCCCGATTATATTTGGATTACCGCTCATGGTCCGCCTGGCCTCTTCGCTGAAACCCATCTCGTCAACATGCTCGTTGAATCTCCATTCCCAGACGATCCTGCCGTCCCAGGTAACTTCAACCAGCGTATCATCCAGCAGAAGCCCTGCCCCTATTTCAGGGTTTTCAACGTTTTTATGACAGAGAATAAGGGTATTTCCCCGGGAAACCAGGGGGTCCATGCCCGGCACATAGTATCCTACCGGATTTCCTTCCCTCTGATAATCATGGTGTTGCCTGGACATCCAGAGCGGTTCGTGTCCGGGATCACTGATATGCTCATACCGGTTAAATTTCCATACGATATTCCCATCCCAGTCCACCTGGACCAGGTCAACCATATCCTGAACGCCGTATTCAGGATCTCTCATGGCGGTATTCCCCATCAGGTATCCCCCCGGCAGCATTTTATTTGGGAAACCTTCCAGGCCGCTCCAGCGATGAACAACATTGCCGTTCATATCTATCAGAAATGCCCCAAACTGGTCGCCTTCAAAGATCGAGGCTTGAAACAGCGTAAATCCGCTCCAGCATTTTTCTGGATTGAAAGATGTAACTCCGGTGGGATAGACTCTTACAGGCATTTACAGCTACCTCCCTTTTCAGGTTATAATCGATTGTGACTATTATATGAGCAGTAAACATATCAGTCAACATTGCCCGTTATGCCGTATCTCCGGCGGTGATAGCCATGATCTATTTGACTTTGATCCGGGATAGACAGTAGAGTCTCATTATATATCGCAAAAAATCGATCCATTCTCCGGGTATTTTATTGATTAAGGAGGAACAGATGAAAATCACCAGACTGGAATGCATCCCCTATACCAAGCCTTCGAAAGGCCAGCAGCACCGTGCGATACCTACCAGGCCCCAGCAGCGGCCGGTACCGCCGGGACCCCGCGGCGTATTACTTAAAATGTATACGGATGAAGGGATTGTGGGTATCGGCGACGCCGGAATGGCCTCCCTGGGTTACGCCGGCGATACGGTTGATTCCATAATAGGCTATCTTAAGATCGTCGGACCGGCTCTGCTTCTCGGATCGGATCCGCTGAAAATAGAATTGCTGGTAGCCAGGATGGATAGGATAGCCAAGTACAGCCGGCAGGCTATGGCCATAGTCGACTGCGCCCTGCACGACGTCGCAGGGAAAAAATTCGGCCTCCCCGTATACCAGCTTCTGGGCGGAAAGACCGTCGATAAAAGCCCTATGGGTATGATCGTGACCACCAAGTCGCCTCAGGAGGCCGCGCAGAAATCGGTGGATGCCCTCAAAGCCGGTTTCCACAGCATCAAACTGAAGGTCGGCGCCCTGTCACAGACCACCCTGGAAGAGGACCTTGCCAATCTTGAGGCCATCCGCGAAGCCATCGGTTATGGTCCTAAACTGGGAATAGATGCCAACGGGGAATGGGAATATTACCATGCTCTCCAGGCTTTGAAGAAAATGGAGAAATTCGACCTGTGCATGGCCGAACAGCCCGTACCCTGGAAAGAGATCGATAATTTAGCCCGCCTTCGTCAAAAGGTCGGAATCCCCATAGCAGCCGATGAGTCCGCTACCGACCTGGCGCACCTTTTGAGGATTATTGAGAGAGATGCGGCCGATCTGCTTTTCATTAAGCTGGGAAAGGTGGGAGGAATCAAACAGGCCCAGAAATGGTCAGCAGTAGCCAAAGCAGCCGGTCTGCCGATAATGTGCGGCGCTCTGCCGTCGTCTGCTTTCGAGACTGCCTGGCAGGTGCATTTCCTGGTATCTGATGAGTGGGCTACCCATATGGAACACGAGAACCTGGGGGTAACAGGCCCGGTAACCGACGACATCGCGAAAAACGTACCGCTGGTCGAGAACGGTTATATGTATCCTCCCGAAGGCCCCGGTCTGGGACTGGAGCTGAACGAGGAGCTCCTGGCACAATATGCCTACAAAGACCTTATACAGGTCATTGAATAGGCTGAAAGATTTCAGATTAACATTATATATAGCACTTATTTTGACTCGTTATTGCGAGGAGTGTAACGACGAAGCAATCTCAAAACGGCTATCGACAGAGTCGGCTGTAAACCGGGCTCGACTCGTGACCTGAAACAGGGACGAAAATAAAATGTATGCCTGAATTTTCAGGCCACGGTGTTATGTTATGTATTACGATTAGCCTTAGAAAGGAGAAAGCATGTCAATGACAGGTAAATACGGCGGATTCGTAAACCAGGCATTCACAGCCGAGCTGTACGATGTAGTCTATGCCGGCCGCAATAATATTGACGTCGGCTTTTTTGTCGATTATTCATTGAAGGCCATCGGAAAAACACTTGAGCTGGGCTGCGGTACCGGACGCGTGCTTATACCGGTTGCCGAGGCAGGATGCGGTATAACAGGTCTCGATATTTCAACCTTTATGCTCGAAAAATGCCGCCAGAAACTATCCTCAGAGCCGGAAGAGGTGCGTAAGAGAGTTAATTTGATGGAAGGCGATATAACCGCCTTCCATACCGGCGATCAATATTCTCTGATTACGCTGCCTTTCCGCATTTTTCATTATCTGATCTCTATTGAAGAGCAAAAGGCCTGTCTGAATTGTGTCTACCGGCACCTGTATCCTGACGGTATCGTTATCCTTGACCTTTTCAATTGTTATCCTCCCCTGATGCACGATCCCATGTACCTGGAGGAGCAGGAAGACCAGCGAGACCTGCAACTTCCCGGAAATAAAACCCTGCGCTGCACCGGCCGTATTGCGGAGTTCCACCGGGACCGGCAATACAATGACACGGAGTTAATATATTACATTTCCCATCCTGATGGTAAAACGGAAAGACTGGTCCAGGCATTCCCTTTCAGGTACTTCTTCAGGTACGAAGTGGAACACCTGCTGGAACTCTGCGGTTTTCAGGTAATAGACCTGTTCGGGAACTTCGATAAATCGGCTTTTTCAAGCCGTTCACCGCAAATGATATTCGTTGCCCGGATGAAATAACCGGAAAAGTAGATGCAGGGTATCTACTTTTCCTTAAGCAGCCAGACCTGTGCCTCGCTCACGGTTTGAAAACCGATCTTCGAGTAAAGCGGTTTCCCGGCAGGCGTAGCTTCAAGGTAAAAATATTCCACTCCCCTGCTGAAATGATAGTAAATAGCATAGTTCAACAGGGCGCGTCCGGCGCCTTTCCTCTGCTGGTCCGGAGAAGTAGCCATAGCCCATATCCCTGTTATTGGCCCGGCCCTGGTTGTCTGAACGGAACTGATAACCTCTCCGTCTTTGGCTGCCATGAAAAGATCGACACCCGGCCCCTGGATATAGTCCGGGCTGAAAGCCCTGTTTAGTGCCTCTTCCTCCATACCGAAAGCTGTGGCTGCCAGGGAGTTCGATATTCTGACATCCTCCTCTTTCTCCACACGCCAGACCTGGAAAACCCCGGTCTCGGCAGATGGATTGACCGGACGGTAAACCATCAGGGGAAAATCCTCCAGAAACTGTAGTCCCAGTTCTCTTGCAACAGGACTGAGCCGCGGAGATGCTTCATGGGTAAGTAATACCAGCAGCGGAACATCCCTTGATTCTGCTAACTGTATATACTCCCTCAAATGCTCTTCAGCCATGGGCCCGGCATCGACAATGGCATAGTTCAGGTCCGGAACCTTTTCCCCGGAAAGTACCAGGGAAGCGCCGGGAGTTAAGCGAGCTTCGTAGCCCGGCGCTGCCCGGTAGCACAGGGACAGGGCTTCTCCTGAAATACGCCATAGATATTCATTTGACGGTTGCATTAATCTACCTCCCGTATCTGGTATTTTCTCAAATCATGTAACTTGCCTGATAAGGATAATCAAGTTGTTTTAAAAGAATACCTTACCAGGACCGTTATTTCAACGATGCATTAACATGTTGACTGAAAAACCGCACGAATTACCTTTGAAACAGAAAGATATCGCCTGATATCGATACTATCACTTCGGTATGTTGATCCGGTTACGCTTGACAACTAAATATAAATCGTATACAATTTTCTTATAGGATAGTTTATCACCTGTAATAAAGTGAGGTGTAAAATGAAGCTTCAATCAATCTTGAGGGTATGGCATTTCCCGATTTAAAGCCCTGCCAAACACAGGGCTTCAGAGAACTCAAGCTCGAATTGAACCAACAAAATATACCGGTAATAATTGATATGAGCTGTATTAATCAAACCCGTGGATTGAGATTGAGGAGGAAACTTAAGAAGGGTATTCTACCGGAATATCCTTCTTTTTGTTTAAATCGTAACCTGGACCAATCCCTTAAACGCAAAACCTGGATTTTACGGTTAACATCCGGAAAACAGATAAAAAATAAAATACCTGGAGGTCGTCATGGCAGATAGCGTTTATAAAGTTATAACCATTATCGGGAGCAGTACCGAATCCTGGGAAAAAGCAGCGGCGACAGCCGTCGAACAGGCTTCAAAAAGCCTTCAGGACCTGCGTATCGCCGAGGTCGAACAACTGGACCTGCAAATAGACGGGGGAAAAGTAATATCCTACCGGGCAAAAATCAGGGTTTCTTTCAGATATCATGGGAAAGAGTCCTAGTGTAGCGTCTCATGTATAGCTTTACAGTAGCTTGAAGCTAAAAACTCGCTGAACACTGTAAACTTAATTAACTGGCACTACACTACGTAATTTCACTGGATTGACCATATCAGGCAATATTCAGCCACCCTTAAAGTCCGTTTTAGTTGCCCGCTTTCCGCACAGCTATATATAAGCCGGCTGGTGGTCAACTGGCTATGATGGTTAATTGTGCCCGCAGGTCCTATTGACTGGATTTTAAACAAAATTTAATATAGAATGTTCTTTATCGGAGGTCTTATATGCAGTTCGTAGGCTCAACCAAGAAATAATAAGAATGGAGGTATTCATGAAAAAAGGACTATTTCTCTTGGCCGTTCTGCTGGTTTTTGCGCTTGTTCTGGCAGGATGTGGTTCATCGGAAACTAGTACATCGGCGCCGCAGGTTAAGACATCAGCCCCGGCTCAGACCTCTGCCGCTTCATCCGCCCCGGCCAAAACCACTGCCGCCCCGGCAAAGACCTCGGCTGCACCGGTAAAAACTTCTGCCGCCCCGGCAACCACTGCTGCTTCCGGTGAGGGGCCTCAGTATGGAGGCGAACTTATATGGATCCGCAATACGGGTATTCCCGAGGTAGGTGCTCCAAGCGATACACCTTCCAGTACCTTTGTTCTTTCCCTTGTATCTCCCGTACTTGAAAGCGTGGTTGGCAAAGACGCAGAGGGAAATTTTCAGCCTGCCCTGACGGAATCGGTGGACTACTCTCCGGACGGGAAGGTTATCACATTGCACCTTTACAAGGGCATCAAGTTCCAAGATGGTACGGACTTCAATGCTGAATCAGTGAAATTCAACCTTGAGAGATGTGTCGCAGCCAACACTGCATCCAGCTCTATGCTGAAACTGGTTACTGCATATGAGATCGTAGATGACACCACACTTAAGGTTAACTTGAGTAAATTTGATGCTCGTTTCCTTCTCACTCTTGCCGAAACCGCCAACGGACAGATAGCTTCACCCACCGCCCTTGCGAAACCCACCACTCCACAGGACCAGGGCAAAGACCATGTGGTAGGCACAGGTCCTTTTAAGTTCCATAGCTGGCAGCAGGACCAGTTTATTCGCATGGTGAAATGGGATGACTACAGGGTCCCGGGTAGACCTTATGTAGATGCAATCGAAATCCGTAACAACGCTGATCTGACTGTTTCTATCATGGCTTTTAAAGCCGGCGAAGTAAACATGGTAGAGAATATCGATCCGTCACAGTATGTCCAGCTTGAGAAAGAAGGATATCATGTCGATATTCCACCACTCGGTTTCGTCTTTTCGATTATCCCTGACAGCGCCAATCCGGATTCACCTTTCAAGGATAAGAGGGTACGCGAGGCTATTGAATATGCCATCGATAAAGAATCCATGACAAAGGGACTTGGAATGGGCACGCAGTTCCCCTCCTACCAGTTCGCCACCTCTCCCCCGGTAGGCCAGGACGCGTGGTATATCCCCGATCTGCCGAAACGCGAGTATAATCCGGACAAGGCCAGACAACTGCTGGCAGAGGCGGGTTATCCCAACGGGTTCTCATATCCTCTGGTTTCCGATGTCAGGGCACGTCAGGACCAGGTAGTGGCCATACAGACCTACCTTAAAGCTGTGGGCATCGAGACCACTCTGGATATGGCAGATGTAATGAGGGCGTCAACCTTTGGAAAAGACGGATTCACGGGTATACTGGTCCCCGGATTCCCCAATTTCTCCTCATTTACCCAGTGGCTGGCAGCCTTCAACGACCCCGTTTTTACCTATCCCACCGTTTGGTTCCCGCCCGGTTTTAAAGAAGGATTTGATGCGGTAGCCGCAGAAGTCGACTTTGACAAGCGTATGGACATGATGAGAGCTTTGATGAGGCAGGCTGTCGAAGAGGCCGTTCGAATCCCCTATCTACAGGACGGACCGCGGTATGTTGACGATGGTAACATTATGGACATGCAATGGGATGTACCTGGTGTAAACGGCGGTTACGATGCGGTTAATGTCTGGCTTAAAAAGAAATAATTAAGGTCTTATCTTGCCATAGTATGGCGCTGGCGGGTTCGCCAGCGCCATTTCTTTTCCATCTATTTATTGCCGATCATATTTACTACCGCACCGTTAACATCCACTATAGCCGCTCCCCCATCCGCTACCAGAACCGTACCGGTCATATAGGATGAGTCTTCACAGGCCAGAAAGGTGCAGACGCTGGCTATCTCAGACGGATCGCCCACACGCCGCAGCGGACTGCATGAAACAAAATACGCTCCGGCTCCTTCGATATCCGTATGTATAGCTTCCTTTAAATTGCCCATCGCTCCTTCCAGCATGGGAGTCCAGACCGCCCCCGGACAGATAACATTACAGCGGACTTTGGCAGGACCGTAGTCCAGGGCTACCTGCCTGGACAGGTGGATTAGCCCCGCCTTGGAGGCACAGTAAGCTGCTCCGGCAGGTATACTGCGTATGCCGGCCAGTGAAGCGACATTGACTATTGAGCCTCCTCCGGCCTTGATCATATAAGGTATCGCCGCTTTCATCAACAGAAAAGGCCCGTGAATATTTACATCAAAGGCATGCATCCAATCTTCCACCGGTATCTCGGTTACGCTTCCGTGAACCCCTATACCGGCGTTGTTCACCAGGATATCCAGTCCTCCACCGAAGTCAACAGCGGTGGAAACCATCCTCTCGGCATCAACCCGGCTCCCCACATCCCCGGGACAGATTATCATTGTACCGGCTGGTAATGTCCCGGCCACTTTTTCCAGCATCTCCTTTCTGCGCCCGGTTATGCAGACTTTGGCACCCTCCTCGACAAATTTCCTGGCAATAGCAGCGCCTATCCCTGATCCACCCCCGGTTACCAGAGCAACTTTTCCATCCAATCTCATCTTTTTCTCCTTTTCTCTCTTTTCCCGCAATATGGCATCCGTTTTTTATCCGTATTTCCTTATAATAACCTGTAGACGGTTTGCGAAAATGGTCTTTGTGTATTCTTTATGACATATACTATTTACCAGCTAAAACCAGTGCGGATCAGCAAATTCTAAATCTATATTACAGCGCTGTCAAGACTGCGTATTGTCTCATCCGGCTTTCAGCATGTTGCAGGTAAATTATTGAAAAAGCGACCTCCGCCGGCTGATCCTCAGCCGGAATAAATCGTATAAAATGCAAACAGGCGGATTCAATAATTCAGGAAAAGTTTCAGTGGTATTGCTTGTGTAATACTTGATTCACCATGGTTTTACATTGACCCAGAGGTACAGGTCCTGGTACGGTTCGTCCTGCCCCGTAATATAAAGCAGGAATTCTACTTTTTGTTTGTCGCCTGCCCTGGCCGTAGTAAAACTGACGGCATTCTCCCATTTTTCTTCACCGGCGAGGGTTATTTCCTTTCTTCCGGCGCTGGTGATTCCTTCCATCCTGACCTCCAGGGCATAGGACATTGTTTCATGTTCGTGATTGACTACCCCAACCACTACCTCTCCTTTTTCACCCAACTGCAACTCAGAGGGATAATCAACAGTTTTCCCGGAGGTATCCAGGACGTAAAACTCCGTGAACCTGTCACCTGTCCTGGGTGCGGTCACCACAAAGGTAATCGTGCCTATCGCCGTAATGAGGACAACAGCCAGCACAATGGCCAGGACCTTTTCCGTACGGTTGAATCCCGAAAAAAGTGTCCTTTTGAAGTTCACCCTTATCACGGGTATTTCCTTATCCGGCAGCCGTACTTGCCTCGCCCAGGCCACAGCAGAAAAGACCAGAACAAATACCGACAACGAGACCAGTATCGAGTACAGCCCGATTCCCCAGGGAGAAAAACTTATAATCAGGCCCACCAGGGCCACCATGGCTATAGATACACCGAAACTTAGGGCAATCTTTTCCAGGCGGAGTATAGTGTGCTTGTCCGGGAATATCGCGCATATCAGGGTATACCCTGGAAAGAATAGCACTAGCGGCAGTCCCAGTATAATGCGAAGCACGCTTCCGGGGAATACGGAAATTATTATATCTGATAACAGCGTCAACACGACTATGGCACAAAGAATATGCCTGGGTTTTATCTGCATGGATGGGTTCCCTCAATATAAGCCCTGAGCAGTTTCTTTCAAGCATCCGCAAATAACTGCTTCGGGCAGGGCATTATTGAAACAAAACGCTTAGTGTAATATACAGTATTTCGACCTTGATGACAACTTCAATCCACATTCAAACTGTATTGGTCGGGACCGGAATGATGCGCCGTTTTAATAAAAATATTCAGGTTTGTTTATCCTCGTTAAGAGGTAGATTGAGGAAAATATTATGGAACTCTTGCGGGCTGTCTTTTATCCCTCAACCACCATACCAGGATTAATAAAGAAATGCAGCTTTTGCTTATCACCCAGGCTATTCCAGCTCCGGATATTCCTTTCAAAGGTAAAAGGTAATAAGTCAACCCGATAGCCAGAAGGCCGGCGAATGCATTGATAAAGATCAGGGGCTTGATATTCTTTTGTATCCTTTTATAGCTGAAGAAAAGGCTGTTTAAGGTAGCGGGAATGGCGGAAAAGGGCAATATGCGCAGCAAAATAGTAGCGTTCTCTGAATATGCGCCGCCGAAAAGTAAAAGCAGCTTGTCCGCCAGGAAAAAGACCAGTAAAATAGCCGGAATGATCATGCTGTAAGCCAGTAACAGGCTTCGGCGCATTTGCTGCCCTATTTTTGACTGATCGTTTGACCCTTCCGCCATAAATGAGGTGGAAATGGTGTAGGGGACCATGGAGACTATGTTGTTCAATGCCCATGCAACGTAAAAATAGGCATTGTCTTCCGGGCTCAGGATATTCACTACCAGCATAGGGAGAATATTACTGGGAACCGTTCCGCAAATATCCGCCAGGTAGTTAAAAAAGGAATAGCGTATGGCTTCCGCAGCCGTCTTTCTATCCAGGGTAACAGCCGGACGGTAGCCGGGCTGTACTTTGGGTAAAAAGAAAAGCCAGCTTACCAGAAGTCCGGTTACCAGGGCAAGTCCCCATGAGCCGAATATTCCAAACGAATGAAAAAAAAGGACAAGTACAAAGGGCAATATCAGGCGCATCACGTTGAATACCAGGTTTTTGACCATGGCAAAACCCGCCCGCCGCCTGGCGATAAAAGTAAAGTCCAGCAGGTGTGCGAGCGCAAAAACGGGAATCGACAGGATGAAGAAAGCCGTGTACAACGGCACCTGGCGAACAATATCCAAAGCGGGAGACCATAACCCTATTCCCATGACAAAGATAATTCCGGCTATCAGTGCCACTGATCCGGCCACGGTAAAGCTGGAATTGATCAGCTTTACCGGGTCTGCCGAGCTATTGATAAAGCGGATCAACCCGTATTGCAGACCAAGCCCTGAAAACGTGACCAGCAAAGATGAAGCAGCGATAACAGCAGAGGCCAGTCCCACATCCTCGATGGAATAAATCCTGGCGACCAGTATCCAGAAAACAAAGCCGAATAGTGAGGTGGATACATTGGCGACCATCATAAAAAGGGCATTGGTAAAAAGCGGACTTCGCAGCAGTAACTTAAGCAGGTTAGTATTTTTATCAGCCATTAGACCCCCGGAAGGCAGTTGATCGATGGTTTTTAACAGGTAATTAATTACCAGCCCAGCAGGGAAACCCGCTGATTATTTCATTAATGACCCGGGTATATGCCGATGTTGACTCACATTATAGCTGTCAGGGTTACTTTTCGCAATTTGTCGTCCGGCCTCTCTTATTGACATTTCCCAAGGATACCTTAATAATTGCCTAAGTATGTGGCTTAGTAATAATCCTTACAGACTCCTGGGCATTATTTTGGCCGCAGCAGGGATACTCACAGCGCCGGTTTTCTATTTCGTTATAGATTCGATACCCCTGACCGCAGCAAGTATATCTGCTGTGATCCTTGGTTGTACCTGTCTGGCTCTGGCCGACGCCTCTCCCAGGATTTCACCGCAGGCAAGCCAGATGTTGCTCAGAACGGGAATGGAAAATACTGCTTCACTCCTGGAAGAGCTGGGGATTAACAGCAGGGCTATTTACCTGCCTGCCCGTTTGCGGAATGGTCATGCCCAGGCCCTGGTACCCCTTATCGAAGCAGAAGATATTCCCGATATCCGGGAAAAGTTGCCCGGACGGCTGCTGGTCCGTTACGGTCCGGATTCAACGGATCTGGCCCTGGCAGTAGCCACAGCAGGTACCGTCAATCTTGAAATACTGCAAAACAGGCCCGGTCCCGGGCCGGATGAGATAGAATCCGCCTTGAACTATATACTTACAGGCGTTCTAAATATTGCCCGCGGAGTTTATGTCAGGATTTCCGGCTCGCAGGTAGAAGTCCGTATCAAACGGGCCACTATGGGCCAGGAGGATGTCTGGTATTATCGCTGCCTGGGAAGCCCAGTTGCGTCGATTGCCGCGGCTGTAACCAGTGAAGCACTCGATAAACCGGTCAGAATCAAGCAGGAAAAACGCGATAAAAAGCAGCATACAGTCGAACTAGAGGTCTTGAGTTGAGAATATATAATAAACTCATTTTTACCCTGGCCGCTGTCTTCGGCTGCATCACCGTCTTGCTGACCTGCCTGGGTCAGAAGGACCTTGCGGTCTACTTCATCGCCTATGCTATAGCCTACCTTGTAATAACTCTGCTTTATGTTTATCTTAACCGTAAGGCTCGCGCCGCACTTAATGCGCTCAGCGCAGTCATTTTTGCCGGTTTCCTGTTTATTGTGGCCGTAAAGGTGATGGAGATCCTGAAATGAAATCAGGAGTGTTTCTGTTCTCATGATTTTGAAACGATCACTGGCAGTCTTGTGCCTGTTCGCCCTGTTGCTCGGCCTGACGTCTACAGCCGTCGCTGCCGGAAAGCAGCATGAGGACCCGTCTGCCATTGAAGAGGACTTCAGCGGGCTTTCACTACTGTTGTATTACTCCGATTTACTGGATATGGTACAGCAGGGTAATCTGGAGAATATAGATAAAGCCATCGAAAAGCTCGATTATGTCAATACCCCCTCGGAACTTCAGCAGACCAACTCCGATCTTTCCTCCGCGGGTAAAGAGCTGTTTCAGGCTATATCAACCCTTACATCTGCCTGGCAGGAATATTCGCAGTCATTAGGCCGGCTCCAGACTGACGAAATGCAGGGACTTATGGAGCAAATGTCGGGAGAAGTTGCACTGATAAAGACAAACATCGGCTCGATAAAGCAATCCATAGGTGTCATCGAGAAATACTTGAAAATCGAGAGCCTCCCTGCGTCAAGCACCCTGAAAACAGTCTATGGCGAGGTTATCGGTAAAATCAGTCAGCTTGAAATGTTTGTCGAAGACATTGACGCTTCTCTGGATGAAGGAAAGCAGATCATTGAAAAATTAAAGCCCGCGGACCTGACCCTGGAAGTGCCTTCAATCGACTTTTTCCCCGGAGATAAAGCTGGCTTCAGCGGTTTAATCACCCTGGAATCAGCCCCGCTGGCTGACAGGGAAATCGAAATACGTCTGGACGGCAAACGGTATTCAACCGTACGCAGCGATGCCGCCGGTCTTTTCAGGGGAACTGTTACTATTCCTGAAGTTTACAAACAGTCTGTTTCACTCCGGGCCGTTTTTCTGCCTGCTGGCGCCGATATCGGAGTATACGGCGGATCGTCCAGCCCTGAACGTAACATCAATATCAAGTATTACCGGGCTGATCTCAGGGTCGTGACTGAAGAAAAGGCCTATCCTGGAAAGTCGTTGAATATCAACGGGGAGCTTGAGTATTCTGCCGGTGCTCCGCAGCAGCCGCGTAAGGCCGTGATCTATTTTGACGGGCTCCCTGAAGCGGACTTTTCCTTTACGGATCGCTTTTCTGAAAAAATAGGGCTTGATCCGCATGTTTCTACCGGAAAACACACATTGTCCGTATCCGTGGAAGCTGAGGGAAGATATGCGCCTGTTTCAAGCGACGCGCCCCTTGAGGTGAACCTGGCAGTACCTGTAGCCGAACTGGATACCCCGGGGACAGTACTGGTACCGGGCAGCCTTATAATCAGTGGTACATTGAGATCTGAGACCGGCCCTCTGCAAAAAGCGGTTATCAGCCTGAAAATGCGAAAAAGCGCTGTTGAGATCCGGACTGACGATGACGGGCATTTCGATACCAAAATGCTGCTTGGACTGGGTACCGATTTGATCGGCAACCAAACGGTCGAGGTACAGGTGCAACCCGGTGAGCCATGGAATGCCCCCCTCATTATCAGCACAAAAATATTCGTGATTAATCTTCCCAATTGTGCCGTCCTGCTGGTAGTACTCGCGGCGCTCAGTTACTACCTGCCGCGCCTGTACAAAAGAAGGTTTAAAAAACCGGGAGTCCGTGATCAAAAACCAGCCGTTTTCCCTGTCCTTGAGGCAGTACCGGACGTCCGGGCCGGTCCCGGCATAAAGGAACACGGAGACAGTACTATATTCGACTTTTATCGCTTTGCTATCAGGCTGGTTACGGCTGTTACCCGGGCGGTACTTAAACCCCATCAAACACTGAGGGAGTTCGCGGAAGAGAACAGTACGGCACTGGGTAAACTCAGCCGGTATTTCAGCGAGTTTACCAGGCTGATTGAAAAACTGCTCTATTCAAGGCATCAGGCCACGGACGAAGACCTGCGGGAGAGCCGGGATTTATATGAGTCTATGGATAAGGAAGTCCGACATGAAGACACCTAGCCTGATCCTTCTTATTCTGGCCATAGCAGCACTGGTCTCCCTTTTTTCGATCTGGTTTTATCCCTCCAGCCAGGACTTCATGTTCTCAAATAGTACCTGGAATGGAATCCGGGATTTTTCCCGCCGGTTTAACGTAGAGCAGCTTTCTTCTCTGAAAAATCTCCCCTCTGCCTCGGAATCGGAAAAGGATGTATTGATAATAATACCCAATCTGGAGTACAATACCGCCGATCTGTTGCTTATCAAACAATACGTTGAGCAGGGAGGTAATCTGCTGCTTATGGATGATTTCGGATACGGTAATGACGTCCTGGCTGTACTGGGCAGCCGGGCGCGTTTCGACAACAGTGTCCTGCTTGATCCGCTTTTCTGCTATAAAAGCCAGTACCTTCCTTTCGCTGTCGACTTTTCCCCGGAGCTAAGGGAAGAGGGGGTCAGTGTGGTCGGCCTTAACCATGCTACCGTCCTGCATCTTGAAGATGAATCAGAAGCGCTGGCATGGTCATCGGGAACCGGCTATCTGGATGCCAACAATAACGGTCAATTTGAAGACGATGAACCCTCCGGGCCTTTTGCCATAGCCGCCAGGTTCGGGGCAGGAAAAGGAAGCATTACACTGGTCTCGGATCCCAGCCTGATCATCAACGCCATGTCGGGACAGGAGGACAATACGGCCTTTATCAGCAGGCTTATCTCGGCTGACGGGCAGGCAGTAAGGGTCATACTTGACCACTCACACCTGGAGAAATCAACCCTTGACGTTTCCCGTGATAAACTGGATTCCTTCCGGCAGTCGCTTTCCAGCCCTTATATATTACTGGGTCTTTCAGCGGCGGTTTTTGTTCTGGTAATTGCTTATACACTCAGAAAGGGGGAAATACTTGGCAAATAACAGCGACTCTATCGATACCACAAAGGCATCTACCTTGCGCGGCAAAATATTGAGCGAAATCTCAAAGGCGGTCATCGGCAAAGACAACATCAAAGAAGCCCTGCTGGTGGCCCTTATAGCCGGAGGTCATATCCTGATCGAAGGGCTGCCCGGAACGGCCAAGACTACGCTGTCCAAAAGTTTTGCGGAAGTAATCGGAGGCAGCTTTAAAAGAATCCAGTTTACCCCGGATATGATGCCGGCTGATATAACCGGTTTCTATATGTACTCAACGGACGGCAGCGCCACATTCGTCGACGGCCCGGTTTTTGCCAACGTCGTCCTGGCGGATGAACTCAACCGCACCACGCCCCGTACCCAGTCCGCCATGATCGAGGCCATGCAGGAACACCAGGTAACCGTTGAAAAAAAGACCTTTCAACTGCCCCGGCCCTTCATGGTTATTGCCACACAGGTCTTATCGGGAGAAGAGGGCACGTATTCACTGACCAACGTACAGATCGACCGCTTTATGCTGCGCGTCTGGAGCCCCTATCTGACCCATGATGAAGAAAAAGAGGTTATCAGCAATATCGACCGTATAGATACCCCCGAGATAAGAGTGGCGGCTACTCTGGAGGAAATCAACGAGATACAGTATATGGCACGGCAGGTCTATGTTTCCCCGGATATTTCCGAATATATCATTTCCCTGATCGGTAGTCTGAGAAGTGATCCGGATGTACTCAGCGGCCCCAGCACCCGCAGCGGCATCGCCCTGTACAAATGCGCCAGGGTGATGGCACTCTTTGACAACCGCGATTATGTTATTCCGGATGATATCAAGCATCTGGCCTCCCAGGCCATCGAACACCGCTTGCGTGTCAAGGTGGAGGCGGAGATGGACGACATCACGCCTGCCATGATTCTACAGAGAACGCTTGAAAAGGTACCGGTGCCTAAACTGGAATAGGGGGACTGGTGGGACAGATTGGTCAAATATAACAAAAGATCTCTTCTGATTTTAGCTATAAGGTTATATACAGCAGGCACGTTGATAGCGGCAGCGGTACTGTCTCCCGGGCCTCTGGCCGTAATTCCGGCGGTGTTGCTGGCCTGGCGCCTTTTTCTATGGCTAAGACCCGTTTCCGCCGCCGTGTCGCTTTTCACCAATCTCTTTCTTTTCCTGGCCGTAGCAGCGCTGTTTTCAGAGATTTTACCCCCTTACCTGGCCGTATTACTCCCCCTCCCCCTGCTGCTGACGATTCATGACGGTCTCTTAAAATCAGCCCCTAAAATTACATTCCGGTTCAGCGGCAGCGGCGTTAGACTTACTCCCCTGGCCCTTTCGGCAGGAGGGGCTGTCCTGGGTTCGCTAATTATATCGGCTATTCTTGGAAATACCGTTCTGACCATCGCCGCGGATATCCTTATATTATTCCTGCTGGTGTTATTATTCCTGACCTGGCTGGATTTCCCGGAGAAAGCGGTGGAATGCAAAACCCAGCAAGTGCGTATATTGGCAGGCAGGAAGGAGATTATCAAGATAAAGATGTCCCCCCGGGGACGGAGAGGCGGGCGGCTCTTTATCAGTACCTCACAGGAATGGGTAAAGGTCCTGACACCCGTTTTACCGCTGCAACATCCTGAAATCACTCTTGAAATAGCGCTTACTCCCGGTCTTTCCGGTCCGGCCGGCGTAAAGCTCGAAGTCTACGCTATTGACAGCCTGGGACTGCTCCAGGCCCGTTTCCAGCTTGAACCTGTTGAGGTGCTGGTTATACCCCGGGCCAGGTATGCCCGCTGGCTGGTCCAGAAATATCTCAGCGGAACCGGCAGCGGCAGCCTGCCTGTCATCTCCATATTTTCGCCCGCCGGAGGCAATCGCGGCCTCAGGCAGGGCATAGAATATTACGGCAGCCGCCTTTATCAGCCGGGAGACAGTCTTAAAAACATCGACTGGAAGCACTCCTGCAAATACAATGAGCTTATCACCATGGAGTTCAGCGAGTTCCAGGGGAAACCAGCCATACTGCTGGTGAATCTAGTCGCCGGTAACACCGACGAAGCCGACAGACTGGCCTATAATATAATTGTCGCCGCGCTCTCACTGGGACGTGAAAACATCCCGGCGGCGATGGCGGTATATAACCGGGATAGAGTAGTATATGTCACCGGTACGCTCAGCTCTCAGCAACTGCTTATGCATTCTATGCGGATAGTCAAAGACATCGTTATTCTTCCCTTCCCGACCAGATACCTGGAGACGGCCAATATCCTCAGGCTTCAGGCCAATATCAGGCGGATTGAGCAAATTGACGGCGCTCCCGCATCAGTCCTGAAACATCTCCTCCAGGCTGAATACTCCAATCTCAAACAGGTCGCACTGCGCAATCCCTGTTCACAGGCACTCAACAGTGTAATGTCAAAAACAGATGAGCCTTCCAGCATCGTGGTCATTTCACACGTTAACCATGATGCCGAGGCTTTAGCTTTTCATGACTACCGTTTTTCACGCCGGGGCGATGCCATAATATATATATAGTCTCTCCGTGATTTCCATTGAGATGGCGGAAAACATCGGTCCACAAAACAAAGGGAGTGCTTGATATGTCCGAGGAGAAGTCGTTTATCAAAGGACTGGGGTTCTGCGGCAATGAGCCGCTGGCGGGCTCGAATGCGGCGGTTGTTGATACCGCCGGCGGTCGTATCGTCAGGATCAGGCCGCTGCATTTCGACTGGAAATACCGGCAGGAAGAGTTCAGGCCGTGGAGGATCAGCGCCCGGGGCAAGATTTTTGATTCCGCTATGAAGACCCTGCTTCCCCCCTTTAGCCTGGCCTATAAAAAGAGGGTATATTCCCCCAACCGTATTAAGTACCCTCTGGTAAGGATCGACTGGGACCCCGCCGGAGAAAGGAATACCGGGAACCGGGGTAAAAGCCGCTATAAAAGGATATCCTGGGATGAGGCCGCCTCTCTTATTGCCTCCGAGCTCACCAGGATAAAGGATCGTTACGGACCCTGCGCCGTTCTTTCCATGGCAGGCGTTCATGGAGAAACCAAGGCCCTGCATTACGCCCACGGGACACACTCGCGGCTCCTGCGGCTCTTTCTGGGAGACTACACCCGTTCGGCAGGAGGTGGACCGGATAGCTGGGAAGGCTGGTTCTGGGGCGCCGAACATGTCTGGGGTATGACGGAAAACGTGGGTGAAATGGCGCCTTTGGCTAACTGCGTCAGGGATATCGCCGAAAATACGCAGATGATACTTTTCTGGGGGTGCGATCCCGAGACCACTCCCCTGGCCTGGGACGGCCAGCAGGCCAGCCGCATCTGCTACTGGTGGAGCGATCTCGGCATAAAGTCCGTCTATATCTGCCCGGACCTCAACTACGGGGCTGCCGTTCATGCCGATAAATGGATACCGGTCTATCCCAACACCGATGCGTCCCTGCATCTGGCCGTATCCTGGGTTTGGATCACTGAAAACAGCTTTGACCGCCAATACGTTGAGACCCATACCAGCGGGTTCGAGCACTACCGGCGCTATGTACTGGGAGAAGAGGACGGCATAGCCAAAACCCCCGCCTGGGCCTCGCCCCTCTGCGGCGTACCGGAATGGACAATCAAGGCCCTGGCCAGGAACTGGGCCTCGATGAATACCTCTATCGCCCACGGCAACGGAGGATCCTATATTCGCGGACCCTATGCTCACGAGCCCGCCAGGCTGGAGGTGCTAAACCTGGCCATGCAGGCCGTCGGTAAACCCGGAAGACACCAGGTCAAGATGATTGAATGGAACCACAAGGGCAATCCTTCGGCCACCAGTCCCCTGCCCCGGCCCGCGCTCGTACCGGACATCAAGGGGGCGGTGCGGGACGGTGACCATGCTCCTGTTTCCCAAATGCTGCCTCCCTCCCTTTTTGCCGAAGGAATACTTGGGAAAGGGACTCTTACCTGGTATTTTTCAGCCTATCCCTGGGCCCCTGTTTCGGAGCAGTTTAAACAATATACCTACCCGGCCGGAGGATGTTCCCGGGTACACATGGTCTGGTCCGATTCCCCCTGCTGGCTGGGCTGCGCGGGCGAAGGCCGGCGCAATATCCAGGCCATCCGCAGCCCTGAAATAGAATGCGTCATCACCCAGCACCCCTGGATGGAGAACGGATGTCTTTATTCGGACATTATATTGCCCGTCAATACCAAGCTTGAGGAAGAAGACCTGGGCAGCGATATTCAGAACGGGCAATATTGCCTTATTTTCAAGGAAGAGAAATGTATAGAGGCCATCGGAGAATCGAAAAGCGACTATGAAGCAGTAGCCGAAGTGGCCAAAAAGCTGGGGCTCTATGAACAGTTTACGGGTGGAAAGAGCGATCAGGAGTTGATCAGGGATGGATTCGAAGGCTCGGGAGTGCAAGAGTTGATCGGATGGGAGGAGTTCTGCCGGCGCGGCTATTATGTGGTACCCACGGCTTCCGACTGGGAAGAGGAGCTGCCGGGGATGAAGGCCTTCGAACAAAATCCTCAGGCCCACCCCCTGTCAACTCCTTCCGGCAAGATCGAATTCTACTCTTCTTCAATAGCGGATCATTTCCCGGCGGATAACGAAAGAGCGCCCGTGCCGCAATGGATAGCATACGGCGAGTCCCAGCAGGAGAGCCGCCTGCACTCAAGGTCGGCACGGTACCCGCTGCTGCTGGTCTCCAACCACGGAAAATGGAGGGTACACGCCGAGCACGACGATATCCCCTGGACCAGGGAAATCCCCATGTGCAAGGTACGGGGAGCAGACGGCTACCTTTATGAACCGGTCTGGATCAATCCCCGGGATGCGGCTGAAAGAAATATCCGGGACGGGGATGTGGTACGCATCTTTAATCACAGGGGAGCGGTACTGGGAGGAGCGCGGGTGACGCAGAGAATCATGACCGGAGCGGTGTCCCAGGACCACGGGTCCAGGCATGACCCTTTGCCCGGCGGGCTGGATAGAGGAGGTTCAAATAATCTGCTTTCTCCGCACGGTCTGGTCTCCCGGAACTGCCTGGGAGTGGTAACCAGCGGATTCCTGGTTGAGATCGAAAAGGTGGAAATATCCGAACTGAATAAACGTTACCCTGGGAACTTCCACAGGCCTTACGACCAGGCCTGCGGCATGGTGTTCGAAGACTGGATTGAATCCTGAATTGCTGAATACAAGACAGCCGTCAGCTACGGGCTGCTTTTATCCATAATCCGTATGAGTTATTACCGGTGTACAGTCCGCATATTGTATACTGATGTAAAGGTATTATCACTGGACTTGTACTGACTGGTCCTGACACAGGGTGCAGTACTAGCCTGATGATATGCCCCTTGCATATGTTTTTAGCACTGGCAATATTTATTCCGGCCATCGCACTGGTAATGATACGGCCCAGGCCCCTGAACGAGGCGACAGCCTCCGCCCTGGGTGCGGCTGTCATGATACTGACAGCGGTAGTCTCACCTGACCAGGCCTGGGATGTACTTAAGGAGAATGCCGGTATCCTGCTTTTTTTCCTGGGGCTGATGGTGATCAGCATCATCGCCGATCAGGCCGGTTTTTTCGAATGGTGCGCCTTTAAGTCCGTCCGGCTGGCAAAAGGCAGCAGCAAGGCCCTCCTTGGATTGATCTTCGGGCTAGGCTCGGTTTTAACGGCCTTTTTCTCCAATGACGCCACGGCCCTGGTTCTGACTCCCATTGTTTTCGTCATAGTTACACGCCTCAAACTTAATCCCCTGCCATTCGTATTTGCCTGTGCCTTCATTGCCAACGCCGCATCGATGCTGCTGCCCGTATCCAATCCCGTCAACCTCCTGGCAGTGGAACGTTTTCATCTCACGCTGGGTGAATTTCTGAAACATCTCCTGATACCCGGTATACTGATTATCTCCCTTAACTTCGGGATATTCATGATAATCTTCCGCAGAGTGCTTTCACCTTTTCAATGCGACAACGCTCCGGACAATCCGGTTAAAATAGACAGGTATTTCCTGGCTGTGACCGCCGGACTGGTAATTATAGCCGCCGGTTATATCATCGTTTCGGTCTACGGACTGCCGCTTTCCTATCCGGCAGCCGGAGGAGCCGTCCTTCTGCTGGTTTGCTCCCTTCTTTTCAGGCGGCTCAATATCAAAAAGGTCGCTTCCGGCATCTCCTGGAGCGTCTTTCTCTTCATCTTTGCCCTGGCGGTAATGGTCAGGGGTCTGGAAAATGCCGGGGTTACTCAGTTCCTGGCGGACAAACTGGCTGAGATGTCCTCCAGCGGTCAGCTTCAGGCCCTTCTTTCCGTCACCTTCGGCACTGCCCTCGGTTCCAACCTGATTAACAACTGGTCTATGATGATGGTCTCCGTCTCCAGCCTTTCTGCACAGGGAACAGGACTCGATAGTATTCTGGTGTACGGGGCAATTATGGGAGCGGACCTCGGCCCCAATATAGCCATACTGGGTTCACTTTCATCCATACTCTGGCTCTCACTGCTCAAAAAGCGGGGATTGGATATACATCCGCTTCAGTTTATCAAACTCGGCCTGATAGTCACCCCGGCGGTAATGGTTATAGGTGTGCTGGCCCTCTATCTCTGCGCCGGATGGTAAAAATCAGGACCGTTTTTGCTCCAATCAGACAATCATCACCCGGATTTTCTGTAATACTACTTAATGGCGTTACTGAAAAATGAATAATCCTAGGCGGATTGGGCCACGTTTCCCGTCACTGGCAGCCATGGTTCCGGCGTTCAGAGAGCCACCCGTCCGGCTAATAGCGTTACTTCAATAGCCCCCTTTTTCAAACGGATAATGTACTGACTAAGGTTGTCTAAATGTCACGTTTATTAGATGCCCCACCCTGAAGTAGGGTGCCGGTTTCCCAACCGGCCCGCCCTGAACCCTGAGTATATCTCATAACCCTGTATATACTCTATCTGATGAAGCAACATATAAACGCAAAAATAGTTGAACAACATAACATGAAGCATAAAATTTGCTGTCATGCTGGAAAACCCCGATATACCTTGATCCCTATCGGGGGCCGGCAACCTGCGGTTGCCGCAGCATCCTCAGCGGTGGTGAGATCTTGATCTTTATACCTTTTTGTACCAGAGTCAATATTAATAAGCGCACGACAACTCTACTATGAAATCCGGATGGTCTGGCCCATTCCCTGGGTGGTCTTCATCCCAGTCCCGCAGAAAAAAGAGTAATTCACCAGCGCATTCACCATCCTTAATAAGAAAGATTCATCTTCATCCGCTTTCCAGCGGACTTTTCCAATCCAGCCTCTCTGGTAGTATTGTTTGAAATCGGCGCTTCCGATCCTCAGATTATTCCGTTCCATCTTGATATGATCGTGAACATATTTCATCAGAGGTTCCTGCTGCATGGGCAGTTCCGAGAAAGCGTTCCATTTACGCAAGTAGCCTTCAATGCTTCTTCCTGGCTCGGGTAAGGCATTGTCTTTATTGGCTGTCCGGAATCCGGTTGGAGAAATAAAACGTAAAATAAAGTCCGGGATGGGCCTTGACATAGTCAGCAGGGAGGCATAGGCGGTCAGATTGTTCCATCTGCTTTCTTCGACTTGAACAGTCATGGGTACTTATCCCAGGATTAACGGTTCCCTCCCCAGCGCATGATCCGGATCGAAAGCAGCCTGTAACGCACTGATCAAGCGTGAAGACAGGGCCGTAATGCGTATACGGCAGGAACGGCCTTTCTCTAAAACCATGAGACCTTTTTCGTAATGAATATTCCCCAGCAGGGATGAAACGGTCCAGGGTTTTTCAACCGAGCCAACTGCTGAAGGCGTGTCATGCAGCTCCGCGGAGAGTCCGGGATTAACCAGTTCCAGTCTCCGCAGCAAAGAAGCATGGAGCAGACGCCCGGGTGTAGTCTTGAAGGTCTGGCTGTATTCCGCCTTTACGGTCAGTAGGAATTCACCGAGTTCCGCATCTGACATTCAATACTCCTCTAATCCCGTTTCCAGGATGCACCCATTGTTACCCTCGGCATGGTTTTCCGACGAAGAGACATCCGGAGAAGTGTTTCAATCCCGTTTCCAGGATGTACCCATTGTTACCGGCGCCCCCCGGCGACAACTGCGGCGGCTACTACAGGTTTCAATCCCGTTTCCAGGATGTACCCATTGTTACGCAAAAGTCTCCAGGCTTGATATAAGACCGGGCTACGATCAAATTATATTACGGGCACCGTTTTCAGCCCCATCGTGTCAGTTCAGATTATAGTATCATGTTTCTCAAATATCAATAGCCGTCCGAATTACTTTGTAATACCTTGACACTGGTGTAAAAGGTCCGTTAATCAATTATCTGATCACTGTGGCTGTCATGCTGGATACCGACGCCACCTTATCTCACGTTGGGCAGCATCTCAGGATGGGGTGGATCCTTTGCACCCTGGTTATAACTTTAAAGTGCCAGTCCATCATAAATAGATATCCATCGGTTTTTCCATTTCCAGCAGGTTAATACCATACGACTTTACCCGTTCTTTACACCTGGAGCATAGTGAATAATAACGGATGCTTTCACCCGACTTTTTCGCAAACGGCTTCATACGCTTTATCAATTTTTCAAACTGGGTGAGGGAAAGATCGCATTCAAAGACACTTCTTTGTACCGGTGTACCATAACCCAAAAGCATTTCATAGAGTTTTGTCCGGCGTTTATTACTGGAAATATCATAACAGATCACGATATACATAACAGACTCCTTCTTACCTGGAAAGGAAGGGTGAATATTTTTCCGAACGGCCTTCCAGCATTGCTGAGAAAGCCAGGTCCCTGAGAAATAAAGAAGCAATTTTAGCTACAAATGGTAGGCTGGCTTTGTACTCTGTTATCGAGGATTCTTACGTGTAAAAACGAAATCAGAATGGTTTTCCGGTTCTGGAGGGTGTTATAATCAAAGTGTGAAAACCAGAGCAAGGAGGTGGTTGAGATGACAACAAAGAAAGCTGCCGAAACGACCCCAAAACAGACGGTTAAACGCAAAAAAGCGCCGGCTGAAAAAACCCTTGCCCAGATATTCAAGGAACAGGGCGTTAAACCTTTTGATCCCGGTGAAAATGGTAAAAACTGGCCGAAAGGGGCTGATTACCAGGAATTCGTAAAGGCAATTCACAGAGGGAAGGAGGATATAAATATGACTACAAAAAAATCAGAAAAGGAACAAAAGGTAACTCGCAAGCAGCCTTCAAAAGATATTGAAATCGTTCATATCGATTCAATTGAAAGACTGAAGAAAGAAGTGGCAAAAAGGGAGCTTCGTGTAAAGAAATGAGCAAACTTCCTCATCTTTATCTGGATACCAGTGTTTTGGCCGGTGTATTACAAAAGGAGCATAATGCATCCGTGTCGCTTATACAAACCATTGTAAAGAAAAACTGGCATTGTTCCACATCAATATTTGCTTCCATGGAACTATTCGATATCAGCCAGGATAATCAATACGTTCTCAACCAGCTTCAGTTAGGAGTACATATCAAAAAGGCCCATAAAGCACTTGATCAGAAAACACTTTCAACATCCAGTATCAATGAAATTAGAAGATCAGTTGATAGGTTATTTGCTGTACAATGTCCTAACTTAAATCAGATATTATATAAAAAGCAAACCTGGAACAAAGCCTGGACAATTAAGGCCTCAACCTGTATCTCTGCTCCAGATGTGATTCACATGGCTACGGCTATGGAGGCCGGATGCGACCTTCTGGTCACCCTGGATAGTTTCTTCCTCAAAGAAGCAGTAGCTTATATACCTGCCTGCCGGCCGGAACAGGTGGAAAAGACCCTTATTAAAGAGGGCTTCAACCTCTAGTTTTTCCTAAGAGCCGCTTCCCGGATAGTCGCCTGGCGCCGAAATTTTTCCGCCGTCTCGGTGCCCGCTGGCAGTTAAGCCGTTATTCTAATCCAGCCCTTTATCTGGCATTCTGCGGCAACGACAAGTTGTGAATAAGATCGAAACCACAGGTCGAAAGGCTGCCCCTGAATCTGTTATAATTGCCCTGTGTAGTGTTTAAATACGAGAGTTTAGCAAGAGGAACGAATGGACGAGAAAATTAGTGTCGGCGTGATCGGAGCCACCGGTATGGTGGGTCAAAATTATTTGAGGCTTCTCTGCAATCATCCCTGGTTCGAGGTTGTCTACCTGGCGGCCTCACCCAATTCAGCCGGGAAACGCTATGTTGATGCCGTTGCGGGTCGGTGGCATATGAAAGAGGAAATACCGGCCAGGTTCAGGGATATCATTGTAGAGGATGCCAGTCAGGTAGACAAGGCGGTGGATAAATGCTCTCTGGTCTTTTCAGCGGTGGAAATGGACAAGAAAGACATCCTCAGAATAGAGTCCGAGTACGCCGCTAAAGGCTTTGCGGTTGTTTCCAATAACTCGGCCCACAGGGCTACTGAAGACGTGCCCATGATAGTCCCTGAAATCAATCCCGAACACCTGGACATCATACCCGAGCAGCAGAAAAAGCGCGGCTGGGACAGGGGCTTCCTGGTTGTCAAGCCCAACTGTAGCATACAGAGCTATATGATCCCCGTTTATGCTCTGATGAAAGCCGGCTATGCCGTGGAAAAGATCATCCTGACCACCCTCCAGGCGCTCTCCGGTGCAGGCTATCCCGGTCCAGCCGCTATCAACCTGGTGGACAATACCCTTCCGTTTATCCCCGGAGAAGAAGAGAAATCGGAGGTTGAGCCCAGGAAAATTTTCGGAAAAATCAGCAACGGTAAGATCGTACCCACTGAAAGCATCCGTATCTCAGCTCATTGCAACCGCGTGGCGGTTACGGACGGGCATACCGCCTGCGTCAGCCTTCAGTTCGGCCAGAAGAAACCGGAACTGGATGAGGTCATCAGCATCTGGAAGAATTTTTCGGCCTTACCGCAGGAGCTTAAGCTCCCCACCGCTCCCGTCCCCTGCCTGATTTACCGTGACGAACCAGACCGCCCTCAACCCCAAAAGGACAGGGACGCCGGCAATGGTCAGGCCATCACCGTTGGCAGGCTGAGAAAATGCAATGTCTTTGATATACGTTTTGTAGGACTGCATCACAATACCGTGCGTGGTGCAGCGGGCGGTTCCATCCTTACCGCCGAACTGCTGAAAGCCAGAGGCCTGGTATAAGCGACACGCCTTTTATTAATACAAACGCAAAAATAATTGAAGTAAAAAGCACGAAGTAAATATTTGTTGTCATGCTGGAGGCCCCCGATATACCTTGATCCCTATCGGGGGCCGGCAACCTGCGGTTGCCGCAGCATCCTCAGCGGTGGGGAGGGTTTCAGTCTTTACACCTTTTGACGCTTGAGTTATAGTTCTCTATCTGCACAGGAGTGATTGTTCCCGCCGGTTCAAAACCCATCATCTTCCCGTAAAAATATAGCTCCGCTTCCAGCGCACGCCTTATATTTTCCGCCATACGGAAACCGTGCTGCTCCTTTTCGAAGAGAAGGTAAGCCACCGGCAGCCCCTTGCGGCGGAGAGCGTCAACCATTTTCTCGGACTGATCGGGCGGTACAATCCTGTCTTCCGATCCCTGGAAAAATATTACCGGACTGGAAAGCCGGTCGACGAAGTTTATGGGAGAACGTTCAAGGTAAAGGTCACGCCGGCCGGGATATAGACCCACCAGGCTCTCCATGTAGTGCGACTCGAATTTGTGCGTATCACTGGCCAGGGCTTCTATATCGCTGACCCCGTAATAGCTGGCCCCTGTCCTGAATAAGCTGCGAAATGTAAGCGCAGCCAGGGTGGTGTAACCGCCGGCGCTGCCCCCTCTTATCGCCAGGCGACACTCATCAGCCAACCCCTTTTCGACCAGATAGCGGGCGCAATTCAGGCAGTCGTCCACATCCACGATGCCCCATTGCCCGTTCAGTCTCTGGCGGTAGGCCCGTCCGAACCCGCTGCTCCCGCCGTAGTTGACGTTCGCCACGGCAAAACCACGGCTGGTCCAGAACTGTATGCTCAGGTTAAAGACGCTGTTGGCCTGTCCGGTGGGCCCCCCGTGGATGAAAATAAGCAGCGGTGGCAGTTCACCCGGCAGACCGGCAAAATCACGGTTGGCCGGAGGATAGTAAAAGGCATGGGCGCTCAGCCCTTTCTCCGTGGGAAATTCAATCGCTTGCGGGGACGATATATACCTGGGATCGGGATCGACCGTGCTTGATTCTTTAAGCACTTCTTCCTTGCAGGTGCCGGTATCAAGTTTGACCACCCGGCTGCTTTTCACAGGCGACCCCGCCACCATAATCACCTCGTTCTCCGAGGCCCGCAGGTAATCGCTCCAGGTATACCGGGACTCTATTTTTTCCATCCGTCGGGTCTCCGGGTCCAGCCGTCCCAGGAAGGCCGTCCCGTTCCGAATATAAGAGCATATTATTTTCCCCGCCGGTGTAAAGGTATAGCGTGACTCGCCGAATACCCAGTGCGGCACGCCGAAGTCCGCCTCCATCTCATACACGGGTTCTGTTTTCCCATCCTTCCAGCGATAAAGGTTCCACCAGCCGTTTATATCCGATACGTAATAGAGGGTACCGTCCGGTGAATATTCCGGCTGGCATATGGATTCTTGCGGCCCGCCCGCCACCTTCCGGCTGCTGATTATCGATCCTTCAGGTCCGATATCCCCGCACCATAGCTCCGATGAGTCCCAGGGCATATTGGGATGGTCCCAGGCCAGCCAGACCAGCCGGGTCCCGTCGGGATCGAGACGGGGAGAAGCATAGAAATCATGCCCTGATGCCAGGGTCTTGATAGTGCCGCTGCCGTTTATATCGATTCTTGCCAGGCTGTTTTCAACCTCATTTTCCCTGTGTTCCTCACAGACACAGACCAGGTCCTGTCTGCGTGCGTCGAATACGCCGTCGGCATAACGCCTGCTGCCTGCGGGTGTAAGGGGAACCGGGATAAACCCCGGCTTATGACGGTAAAGCCGCTGGTCGCTGAAATTTGAAAAATAGACAGTGCCGTTATGTACCAGGTATGCGCCTCCGCCATATTCGTGAACGGTGGTCCGGACATTAAAAGGCTGAGGGGTAATATCCTCGATTTCTCCGTCTTTCGACCTGCGTACAACCACCGACCGTCCACCTTCAGAAGGACGTGATTCAAGCCAGTAGATATACTCCCTGTCTATCTCGATCTGCCCCAGTCCGATGGATTTGGACACGATCATAGCGGAGGTTATCGGTGATTGCCAGGATCCATAGGCAGATGCTGACGGCTGCGACACGGCGGTCTCCTCAAAAATATTTTCACACCCCTACAGCCATTCCATGATCTTGTACATATTTTCATAGGCCTGGCCGAAGTTGGTGTTGTCGCTGGCAAAACGGTACTTAAGTGAAGTCATTTTCTTGATAAAGGCCTGTTTGTCCTTGTTTTTGACCATGTCCGCCCATTTCGCAGCCTGCATCTGGAATAGTTCCTCCACGTCATTCAAATAGGGAAGGCGCATTTGCAGGGAGGCGTATAGTTCCGGGTCCTCCGAGACAACGCTCTCCACCAGCGTTATCAGTACCCTGTAGGTGCTTCCTCCGATGGCTTTCAACTGAGGAAGATTCCCAATCTCTATCAGCGTATCGGCTGCCACGATTGAGATAAAGTGGGACAGGCCCAGTACCACGGACATCATTTTGTCATGTTGAAGCGGCGGCATCAGTGTCACCCTGGACCCGTGTTTCTGCAGGTACAGCCTTACCTTCCGCGCCAGTATATCTTCCTGTTCGCTGGTCGGAGTTAGGACGAAATTCTGATTGGACAGGTCTATCGCTCCGGGACCGAAAAGAGGATGAGTCCCCAAAATAACGGCTTTCTCGCAGTACTGATGCATCAGGTCCACGGTATATTCTTTTACCGAACTTATATCCATGATTACCTGGCCCGGTCTCACATGAGGACTGATTTCCTTGACAGCTTCCTCGAAATTATCTATGTTTACGCACAGGATAATGGTATCGGCTGTTTCTACAACCATTTTACTGGATGCAACTTCAGCACTTATCTGTTCCTGGAGCTTACCTGCGGCGTCTTTGTTACTATCACTCAGGATTATTTCCAATCCTTCTTTCAGCAGCAGGCGCGCAAACCAGCTCCCCATTTTTCCTGCTCCGCCAATTATTCCTATCTTCAAAAGTGCCCCCTGGATATACTCAATAATATAGTTACTAATCGATTTTACTTTACCGCTGTTCGGCCTGTGTCTCCCGTTTTCTCGGTCCTGATCCGTAGCCGGTATTCAGATGTACCGGGGGTACGAGCCCAGGATTTTTACGAATATGGCAGTGGACTCCAGTCCGAGCAGGGCTTCTTTGACGTTTCGGTCCTCGATGTGTCCGTCAATATCCACGTAGAAATTGTATTCCCAGGCTTTCTGCCGGGTAGGTCTGGATTCTATTCTGGTAAGGTTTATCTTTTTATCCGCCAGTTCCTTGAGAGCATCGTAAAGCGCTCCCGGCTTGTGTTTCACGGAAAAGACGATGGAGGTCCTGTCGTCCCCGCTCGGCGCTGCATCCTGTCTTGAAAGAACAAAAAAACGGGTGAAATTTTGTGCGTTATCCTCGATGCCCCGGGCCAGCACTTTCATGCCGTAAATTTCAGCCGCACGCGCGCTGGCTATGGCGGCTCTGTTAATCAGGCCCCCTTCCCTGATCATTTTTACACTCCCGGCGGTATCATAGGCTGGATTTATTTTCCAGCCCATCTGCCTCAGAAAGGTCTTACACTGTCCCAGAGCCTGTTGATGCGAATAAACTTCCTCGATATCGTCTAACTGCGCTTTCCGCAGTCCGATCAGGCAGTGTACCACCCTGAGTTTGATTTCACCTCCCACCCTGAGTGATGAATCCAGCAATAAGTCATAGGTACGGGTAATACTGCCCTCCAACGAGTTTTCCACCGGTACAAGTCCGTACTGGACCTGCCCCTTCTCCACCGCCTGAAAGGTATCCTCCAGGGTCTCACAGGGCCTGAGGCGGGCGGCTTGTCCGAAGAACTGGTAGGCAGCCTCTTCACTGTAGGCCCCGGCCTCACCCTGGAAGGCAACCGTTACGCCTTGAAGTTCCTTGCTGGCGGTAAAGATTTCCCGGTAAATGCTTTCTATATCCGCCGGATTGAGGTTATGGCTGCAGGCCAGCTTTTTCAGATTTTCCAGTACCGACTTCTCCCGGGCTTTATCCTCTATCGGCTTCCCCGTTTCAGCCTTTTCTCTGCCTATTTCACGGGTGACCTCCATCCGCCGGGCTATCAGTTCGATTATTTCGCTGTCCACTTCATCTATCTGCTTTCTTAAATCATCAAGAGTCATTTCATTATCCTTCCTGTAATTCCTGCTCTGGCAGCCAGATCGCAAAGGGTTACCGCCATCATGGATTCGACTACTATCACCGCCCTGGGGACAATACAAACATCGTGTCTTCCGGTGGTGCTGATCTCAGCTCCCTGCCTGTTTTTTAAATCAACCGTACCCTGTTTTCTGGATATTGAAGGAGTAGGCTTTATCGCCGCCCTCAGGACCAGCGGCATGCCATTGCTTATTCCACCCAGGATGCCTCCCGCGTGATTGGTCGCCGTGATTACCTCGCCGTCCCGCCACAAAAAAGCATCGTTATTTTCTGATCCCTTCAGCAAAGCGGCGGCGAACCCTTCTCCAAACTCCACTCCTTTTACGGCCGGAATGGCAAAAAGGGCCTTCGCCAGCTCGCCCTCCACTGTATCGAAGACAGGGTCACCCAGTCCCACCGGCACATTCAGGGCCAGGCCTTCGATTACTCCCCCCAGGCTATCTCCCTCCCGGCCTGCTTCAGCGATAAGGTCAGCCATAACAGGAACAGCGGCGCTATCGGCGCAGCGCATGGGATTCAGGTATACATTGTTTCTTATGGCATCCGTGGTCACCGCAGCAGCCTTGACCTTACCGATCTGGACCGTGCAGGCCAACACCTCGATTCCTTTCATCTTGAGTATTTTTTTAGCCACCGCCCCGGCCATAACCAGACCGGCTGTTACCCTGCCGGAAAATCGTCCGCCTCCCCGGTAATCGTTAAACCCGCCGTATTTAATAAAACCGGTATAATCGGCGTGTCCGGGACGCGGCAGGTAGCGGTTTTTTTCATACTGGCTTGAGTCTGTATCCTTGTTTGAGATCATCATAGCGAGGGGAGCACCCGTGGTAAAACCGGCGAACAGTCCGCTTAATATCCGTACCCGGTCTTCTTCCACCCTGGCTGTCTGTCCGCTGCCGGCGGCTGGCTTTCTTTTGTCTACCTCAACCTGTATGTCGGACTCCTGTAGCGGAAGACCGGCCGGGCAGCCGTCAATCACTACTCCCAGGGAGTTGCCGTGACTTTCCCCGAAACCGTTAATGCGAAATAAAGTACCCAGGCTATTGCTCATCAATCTTCACTCCCAGACCGCGCAGTACCTTCCAGAATTCAGGATATGTTTTGGAGACACACTCCGCGCCTTCAATGGTTATTCCTCCTGCGGCTGCCCCCATCAGGCTGAAGGCCATGGCAATACGGTGGTCGTTTTTGGTATCAATCACGGCAGAATGAGGTTTTCCCCCATTTATGATAATCCTATCCTCTTCTTCCTCGACTTCAATGCCGCTCTTTTCCAGTCCTTCCTTCACGGCCGCTATCCGGTTCGATTCTTTCAGTCGGGCCCGTTTAATACCGCTGAACGAGCTCTTTCCCGGGGCCAGCGCGGCCAGTACCGCCATGGTGGGTAAAAGGTCTATGCAATCACTCAGATTGGCTGCCAGCGGCGCCAGGCTTCCGGATCTGACACAAAGCAAATCGCCTCCGCTTTCAATCGAAGCCCCCATAGCCTTCAGCAGCACCATGATATTCTTATCCCCTTGTAGACTGGATAATTTGAGGTTTCCTGCTTCTATCTCACCCGCCACAGCTCCCAGCCCCAGTAAATAAGAAGCTGACGACCAGTCGCCTTCAACAGGATAATCCGTGGGAATAAATTTCTGGGGAAAGCATTCGAATTCCATCATCTCGCTGGTATGCCTGATGTCTATACCGAACTTCCTCAGGCATTCCAGTGTCATCTCGATATAGGGTCTGGACTCGAGCGGCGTGGTCAACCATATCGTGCAGGCTTTTTCCGCCCGCGGGGCCGCCAGCAGTAATGCCGAAATATATTGCGAACTGATATCTCCGGGCAGCTCTGTACGCCCGCCTCTCAACCCGTCCCCGTTTATCATAACGGGCGCAACCGTTCCCTTGCAGGAAATGCTCGCCCCCCACATTATAAGGGCTTCCACGAGATCATCTACCGGTCTTTTTGAAAGAGACTCTCCGGCGGTCAGCTTGAATTTGCCCGGCAGTGTCGTGCATATGGCGCTCATAAAACGCAGTGTAGCGGCTGAATCACCGCAAAACAGATCTTCGTAAGGCTGCTTGAAAGTGCCTCCGTTGACCAGCCAGTAATCTTTACGAACTCCCACGGCAACGCCTATTTTGTTTAAGACCCTGAGAGCGGCATCCGTATCATCCGAGCTCAGCGGGTTCAGCAGCTTGCTTTTTCCCTCCGCCATCGCCGCGCACATTAAAGCGCGCAGGGTATAGCTTTTGGAAGATGGGACCCGTACTCTGCCTTCAACCCGGCTTTTCTTAACTAAAATTCGCATGATTTCTCAGTTTCCCCGTGATTTTTTCCTCCACTGCCAACACATTCAGATTCGATGTGTCGATGGTAATATCGGCCGCGGCCGTGTACAGCGGCTGCCTGTAACTGAGCATTTTTCCAATCTCAATCGATGTCTGTTTCCCTTCCAGCAGCGGCCGGCCGGTGTTATCGGCGGCTGTCCTTTTCAGTATTATCTCGTTTGAGGCCGTCAGCCATACGACTATCGAGCTCAGCTTCAATCTATCGATATTAATCCTGTTTAAAACAACTCCTCCCCCGCAGTCTATAACCTGATTTCTTTCCGAAGCCGCTTTTTTAACTGCTTCTATTTCCATTTCACGGAATACAATCTCTCCGTCTTCCTGGAATATGCGTGAAACGGACTTCCCTGCCTGAAGCTCAATCATAGCGTCGGTCCGGACCAGCTTTTTCCCTAAACGCTCAGCCAGTCCATCTCCGACAGCGCTTTTTCCCACACCCATAAAGCCAATCAGGGCCAGATTAGTCTTCATTCGCTTTCAATGCTCCTGAAGCTGCCCTGCGCATTTCATTAACCGGTGCCTTTTCTCCGGTCCAGATCTCGAATGCTTCAGCGCCCTGCTGTACCAGCATTTCTAGACCGCTTATAACCTTCGCCCCTTTGTTTTCCGCCTCCTGCAACAGGCGTGTCCGTATGGGATTATATATTATGTCTACCACTGACAGGCCGCTTCTCAACAGCTTCTCAGGCACCAGGGTTTCATTTGATACCGGAGACATGCCCACGCTGGTAGTATTGACCAGTATATCCGCTTTTTTCAAACAGCTTTCCATGTTGCCGGTACTCAGGTCCAGGACATCGACCTTTCGATGGGCTTCCCTGGAAATCCAGGCGGCCAGTTCCACCGCCGGCGCGAAACTACGGTTGATTATGGTTATTTCAGCCCCTCTTTCTGCCAGAACACAGGCTACCGCCCGGCAAGCCCCTCCGGCCCCCAGAACCAGCACTCTTTTATTTTCTATCGTAATATCAGCCGTGGAGAGCATCCTCAAAAATCCGGAGGCATCCGTATTGTAACCTTTCAGCACTCCATTCTCATTCACGACGGTATTGACCGCTCCTATTTTTGCAGCCAGGTCGTCCACCTCATCCAAAAAGGGAATCACAGCTATCTTGTGAGGCATGGTAACGTTAATTCCACGTATGCCCAAAACACGCATACTGTCAGCAACCCGTTCCAGGTCTTCCTTCTTTACGCGGAAGGCCAGGTAAACAAAATCGAGTCCCAACCTGCTGAAAGCCGCGTTTTGCATATCGGGTGAAATACTATGTTCAACAGGATCTCCGATGATTCCGCAGAGCTTCGTGCCGGTGCCGACAAATATTTCCGTTCCCTTTTGGTCGCTTTTTATTTCCCTGTTCATCCTCCCGCGATGCTCCTCTTATGATGGTAATATATTATAACTTTAAAATAGCCTGGACACGGCCTGGATGAGCCTCGGACGAACCGGCCCCGGTCACCTTCATGCCTTGTGCAGTCCGCAGGCGATCCAGGCTGTGTTTAATACTCCATCTTATTATTGAACTACTGGCATATAATCGAAGCACAGGCCTTTCATTTCGTTAGTGTAGTGTATTTCGGAAAGCTTACTAATAAATTGCTACGTTTGGTTGTATAGAGAAGTCTGAAACACTACACTAGCCCTTCATACAGCCGTAAATTTCAACAAGGTCCTTTACCGGTATCTGCCCGGCAGCCGATTCTTTGCCTTCAGCCAGAGAAGCGTAGGTAAAATATCCACCTGCCAGCGGCGTCAGTATACGGCTGGTTTTTCCCGCTTCATTCATGGCAAAGGCTACTATATCCGTGCCGGGGAAATACCCGATCAGCTTCAACAGCGTCAAATTGTCGGCAAATTCCCTGGCTGAGGTCACTACTTTACAGATATCAGCTCCGGACCTTTTCTCATCCCTGACTACTTCCACCAGGAATTCAAACGGTGGGGTACCGGAATAATCATGAAACGATACCAGGCACCTGGCCCTGGCCTTTATCAGGGGCACGTATTCCGCCAGTCCCTTTGACTTCAGCTCAATATCAGCGATTGCGGCCCCGGCTTCCACCGCACGGAGTAGCTCCTCTACCCTTTGACCTTCATCCTGCTGACCTTTCCCGCCTTCTTCAGGACGGCGGTTGCAGGCTATCCACGGTATCCTGATCCTTTTTACAAGTTCGGGCCATTCCGGCCCGATAAGGTCGATCCGCACCTCGAAAAGGTCGACCAGCGATTCAATTTTTTCTATAATACCGGGGTCATTTTCCACTATCGCAGCGCATATGCGGGGTCTCTGCATACAGTTCTTTCACTACCTCCTCGACCAGTGTATCACTCACATCTTCACTTAAAAATACTTCACCTATTCCCCTCAGTAAAACGAAACGGCTTTTGCCTTCCGCCCTCTTTTTGTCATGTTTCATTGCCTGTATAATTTTTTCGACTTCCGGGAAGGAGTGATTCACAGGAAGACCGGCATCGACCAGCAGGGTCCTGATCCTGCCGGTCTCTGGACCGGACAGAAAGCCCATTTTCTGAGAAATTCTGGCAGCCCCGGCCATACCTATAGCCACAGCTCTCCCATGCTGTAGCTTGAAATCAGATACCGTTTCCAGGGCATGACCGATAGTATGACCGAAGTTCAAAATATTGCGCAGATTGCGGTCTTCCTCATCTTTTTCCACTACTCCGGCCTTGATGCCGACCGAACGGTAAACGGCGTCCTCGAGACAAACGGCATCCCTGGCCCTTAAAAGATCGAGCCTGCTTTCCAGCCAGCCAAAAAGTTCGCGGTCCAGAATTATGGCATGCTTTACCAGTTCAGAAAGCCCGTTGATGAATTCACTTTCCGGCAACGTGGACAGGCTGGACACATCGGCTATAACCAGCGACGGCTGGTAAAAGCTGCCGACCATATTTTTCAGATGCCCGTGGTCCACCGCTACTTTTCCCCCCGTGCTGCTGTCAACCTGGGCCAGCAGCGTGGTAGGCACCTGGACCAGCGGTATTCCGCGCATATAAGTAGCGGCAACGAATCCGGCCAGGTCTCCTATCACACCGCCTCCCACGGCCAGTACTGGCGTCATTCTCTCTACCCCGTGTTCGCTGAGCTGGTTATAAAGTCTGCCGGCCCATTCCATCGATTTATACTTCTCACCTTCGGGTACTTCGAGAACGACAGCGTCAAATCCTGCTGCCTCCAGACCGGTTTTCAGCACCCCGGCATAGTAGTCCCGGACCACGGGATTCGTGATAATAACAGCCTTACCACGGTAACCAAGGTCCCTCAATTTTTCACCCGCGGATTCCAGCAGTCCTTTTCCAATACAGATATCGTATCCCCTGCTTCGCAGGCCCTGCTCCGGCAGGTTCACTCTCAATATTTTCATTTTTCCGACCTTTAATCAGGATACCGGATCCGCTATATTGCAGCAAAGACCCGCCAAACGGTTTATTGTTGGCCGGCCGACGCCAGCAACTCAAATATATTATTACAGGCTTTGATAACCTTTGCCAATTCCTCGGGTGTTATCATCTGGGACCCATCCACCAGCGCCTCCTTGGGATTATAGTGCACCTCGATCATCAGTCCCGCCGCCCCGCAGGCTATGGCGGCACAACTCATATTAAAAATCAAATCGCTTCTGCCCATAGCATGACTGGGATCAACAATAACAGGCAAATAGGTCTCTTTTTTTATCGCGGGTACGGCGCCTAGGTCAAGAATGTAGCGAGTATAACTCTTGCCTTTCCCGACAGGAACTATTCCCCTCTCGCAGAGAATGATATTTTTGTTGCTTTCAGCCGCGATATATTCCGCAAAGGAAAGAAATTCCTCTATGCCCGCCCCAAAATGGCGTTTAAACAGGACCGGTTTTTTCTTTCTGCCGACCGCGCCCAGCAAGTCCTGATCATACATGTTCCTGGCGCCTATCTGGAGAATATCGACGTACCCGGCAATCAGGTCAACCTGGTTTTCTCCTCTTACCTCGGTTATTACCGGCATGTCAAATTCCCGTCCTGCTTCATGCAGCCATTTCAAGGCTTCTTCAGCCTTGTTTGTACCCAATCCCTGAAAAGAATGAACTGAGCTGCGGGGTTTGAAGATACCGCCTCTTAATATATGCGCCCCTGCCTTTTTCACGCCTTCAGCTATCCTCATCAGTTGTTCCCGGCTTTCTATGGCGCAGGGACCGGCAATGTAAACCGGTTTGGCGCCTCCTATCGTGGCATTCCCTACCGTGATGACTTTGTCCTCGGATGGACCACCAAATAACCGGGCATATTCGCGGCTTATTAACTTGTAAGGCGCCTCAACCGGAATCGCTTCTTTCACACCGGGCAGAGAAGCAAAATGTGCGAAAGAGATTTTTCTTTCGTCGCCCACCAGTCCTATGATGGTCTTGAATTCTCCGTTGGATACATCCGCTCTCAGACCGCATTTTTCTATTTCGGCAACAACATTTCCGACCTCGTCCCCGGTCGCTCCGGTTTTCATGATTATCATCTGTTCCACCTCTAATTTATTATAAAAATAAAGCCCTCCACCTGGGAGGGCATTATTTTTTACTAATTGTTCCTTGTTTTCTGCTAAAGCACTCCCGGGGACGTTTTTATACGTCCAAAATAGTAGTAATAAAAGTTAATTCCGGAAGCCATTAGTTTAATCATTCTCTTACTCTCGTGATTCAGCTTATCATCAAGATCTATCTTTGTCAAATAGGCGTTTTTTATACCTGCTTTTCATGCCACACGATCGACCGTTAAACCCTCTAAAGCCTGAACAACTAAAATTCCGAAGGGGGCAGTTCATCCTGGTCCAGACCGATCTCTTTTCTGGCCTTGCTCATTATTTTTTCCAGGTATGAACGGAACTCCATCTTTTCTTCAGGGCTCAACGTGCCAAGTATGCGGTGAATCGGCCCTCTTTTGGTCGATACATCATAGGTCTTCTTACCCTTTTCGGTCAACACCACACGGACCAGGTTCTTGCGATCCAGGTCTTTGACCTTCTTTACCAGACCTCTTCTGGACATCCTGTCCACAAGGGCGGAGACAGTGTGCGGTTGACGGATTATATGCCTTGCGATAGCCGCTGGAGTAGCTTTACTACCCAGCGCCTGCACCACAAATAGTACTCCTACCTGCTCCGGAGATACCCCATATCTCTGTAATTCTTTCTCTCTGGCGCGAAAGACGGCATATCTGGCGTGCGTGAATAATAACCACAGGTCCTGATCTTCATCTTCGGCAGAGTAGAATTTTGCCGCTTCATTATACTCCATATTTTACCCACTTACCTCACATCTAAATTTTTGTGAAAATACAGCTTATACGTTTTCCACATTAAGTAAATTATAACACCACCGGAGACAAATATCCATACTCCTCACTCTCATTTTTTACGGTTACCCCACCCCCTGATCTACCTCTTGACAATGCTAACCTGGCCAGAGTTTCTTCACTTGTTAAAAGCGAAAATAATAGAAAACGGTAACCAGCGCTTGCCGCGTTAACTTATGGTTGACACGTCATTTCAAAGTGGTGGGGATACCATAATCCGGGTAAAACGATGCGTATTCTTATGAACATCTAAATAATTTTGAAATCGAATCAAGAGGCTTAGTCGTTTACTGACTCTGCTGCCTGTTCCAGCGATAAAACATGCTCTATCCGCCCTGCAACAATACTCATTTCGAAAGGTTCACTCAGATAATTTTCCGCTGCCAGATCAAGAGCCCTTACCTGGTTATCCAGTGTCATGGCAGTTGTCAATATCAATATCGGTTTTGGCGTCCACTGTCGAATCAGAAGGCTGATTTCCACCCCATGCAATATTGAAATATCCGGGTCCACCACAATAATGTCGGGAACAAGTTCATCTATGGTATTTTTCAGAGTCTCGTCGGTTCTTGCCACCAGGCAAATCGTATATTCCTCTTCGGAAAGCTGCTTCCTTAACCGCTGAAATAACAGGATATCTGCACTCACGATCAATATTTTTTTCGCTGATACCATCTTCCTCTCCGTCTCTTATTTTTGTGTTGTTAATGATAAAACGGATTTTTGCAGCGTAACGAATCTGCTATTATCAGGTTTTTATTTTCCGGCATCGAAAACCGTAAATAAATAGTCATTATTTACTATTCCCCTCTGGTATTGTTTTGTTTACACCGTGGGAAATATACTTTTTACGCAATTCTATTGTAATATACCCCATTATAATATGAAAAAACAGCCCCTTCCGGAAAAGGGGTTGAGAGCAGGTCAAGGAAAGGGTATCAATAACGGCAGTGCTAAGTTATAATGGATTGGTATTGTTATAATAAGGAGAGTTGTTTGAAAGACCGAAAAATCGATATGCAGGGTAATACTACCTCAGAGAACAAACAAACTGATCTGGCCAACGATATCCTGAAAATGCTCGGAGAACGTACTGAAAATCCGGGTGAAGCCTATGTTTTGTTGCAGCAGTTGAGCATTTTTCTCTGGCACAATTATAAGATCGACTGGAGTGAACATGAAGGAATGCAGGTGGCAGCCACTCGCAAGCAGCGCTGCCTGGACTATATTTCCCAGATGATTGATGCTTTTATCAGTGGACAACCGGACGAAGGACCGCCAGCTTCTCAAGGAAACGAGGCTAACGTAGCCTGACATCTTGATCTAATACAACGCAAATATTTTCAAATCAAATAGCACGAAGCATGAAAATTGTTGTCATGCTGGATAACGGCGACTCCTTCTCTTCTTTCCTTATTACCCATTCTGACTGTGGAATGGAGTCCCGAAATACATGATATACAGCCACGGTATTCAGATATTTGACTTGTTTTACAGGATCTATCCCTTTCTGAAAAGGATCAGGATTGTATAACGGGACGTAATTACTATGCTGCATATTTAGTTTGAATTTACTTTTGAGACGGGTAGAGTAAGTGCTGTTATCAGCGGTGTTTGATATTTTATAACGGGATTTTTTTACAGCTTTTAAATTGTTGTCAAACCTGATTGGTACTATTGTACCTTTGTTCTTCGGTACTAAAGAGATATTTGTCAACAGGATCCACGCCTGATTGACAGTTGACAAAGGAAATCAGGTACGTTATTATTTGCCCATTATCAGTATTTTACTGTGCTATGCATTGCGTTTTGACAACAGCACTGGAGACTGTCTCTGGCATCATATTATCCGGCGACCGCTGTTAGCCGGAACATTACAGGAGACAAACAAGATGGGTAATGGCATTGGTATTTTCGTGGCTGAAGAACAGGAATTTTACCGGGAAATTTACCGGTCCAGTTTTGAAGCCGGGGTTGATTTTAATTTTATAGGCACATCCTCCAATGGAGATCTAAAAGCCCTTCTGAAAACAATATCTTCTCAGAAAACCGATGTACTCATCCTTGGCGCGAGGAAGTTTAGTCTGGACCTTTACCAGGAAATAGTCCAGATCTGTACCAATCATCCCCTGATCAGCATCGTGCTGCTTATAACCGCCAGCGGAGATAACGAAGCCAAACTGTTGCGTAAGCTGGTTCAAAAATGTCGCAGCGGATTGGGTATTTATCTCAAACAATCACTGGATAATCCCAAACAGCTTTTTGATATTGTCCGTGCGGTCCATCAACATCAGATCGTGCTGGACCCTGATATAGCCAATTCGATCCTGATGGAAAGAGTTGAATATCCCTTCATGAAAGAACTAACGGAAAGAGAACTGGAAATCCTGAATTTGCTGGCCCAGGGGAATACCAACCAGGGTATTGCAAAAATTTTGTGCATCGACATCAAGACTGTGGCCCGCCATCTGAACAACATTTACAGCAAACTCAAGTATGATAGTGAGATGGAAGAAAAGCATCCCCGTGTCAGTGTAGCCAGAATTTACCTGGAAACAACCGGGGAGTTAATGCCCTGTAACTCCAGAAACTCCTTTTCCATTTCCCACCAGTAAAGACGGGAACGTGTAGCGCAGGGGCCTAATTCAGGATAAAACATAATTCATGGATGTTCCATCCCACTACCAGGAACAACACCGCGATAGCCGGGATCAGCAGCTTGCCAGGCACCAGCCAGGCAAACACAACCGGAAGGAATATTTTAACCAGTAAAAGCAAGGCTGGTGAATCCAGCATTGCATTGAAAAGTGCATTCAACTCCCTGGCGCCATGAGACACAGCGAATACCGTCAGCCCCAGGTCTATCGCGTTCAAGACGATAAATGCGATCTTTTCAAGAGTGCATTTCCTGAAGGTAATAGCTGAATCCATCAAACCGGCAATCATGACCGCATATCCCCTCCAACACTATTATAGGTAATAAAACCCATATAATGCCAGTTTTTTATACCAGGTCGGGATATTTTTTACTTCAATACCGGTTGATAGCGTCCAGAAGCATTTCCGGCGGATCGGATTTGCATACGAAATCATCGGCTCCAAGGCCCAGGGCAATCTGTTTCATCTGGGGACGGCTGCTCAGAGCAATAATATTAACATCTGAACAAAGGAGACGCAGAGTCTTTAATAGTTCTTCGGGCCTGGTACCGGGAAGCTCGAAATCCAGCAGCACCAGGTCCGGACAATCAGACCGTACCATGGCCAGCAATTCCTGGGCACTGCTGGCTTCGGATACCTGAGCGATGCCGGACTTTTCCTCAATCATGAGGCGTAAAGCTGAACGAACATCCGGCTGATCATCCGCCACCACAACACGCATATGTCTTGCTCCCTCCCCGGTTTAAGTGCTTTGTTCAGACGGGGTGTCCCGGGATATTGTCTCATTCACGAATAAAATCAGTATAATCCCGGACTTTTAACCGGCGTTTTTACCATCAAATTCGTCCCTGGAAAGTACAGTCAAAATAATACTCGCGATCCCTGGAATATTGGATAAACAGATGGTCGTGATAGAACCTGCCAGAGCCCATCCCCACATCCTTCTTTGAAGAGCGAAAACACCGCCCGTTATGGAGACTATTCCCAGTGCCGCAGGAAACAGTGCCAGAAAACCAAACAGCCAGGTGAAGTGAAAGGGACAATACAGGAAGAAAGGTCCGCATACCGACAGGCCTATACCCGCTATGATCACGCCCAGCAAACAAAGCGACCCTGCTGCAATATTGATAACGCCTGCAGCCATAGGTTTGGCTGTCTTTTGTGCTGTTGATCCCGCTGGAGTGTTCATTCCTCACCCGCCTTTCCACATTTCCTACCTCCAATATAAAGAAAAGCCCCCGGTTATACGCCATTCAACCGGGGGGATTCCTGATTGGCTTCATGATCAGGTTTTAACCTGGTCATTTGACCAGGTTATGCTTCAGGGCCATTGCGACAGCTTCGGTACGGCTGGTCACTTCCAGTTTGGAAAGAATATTACTGACATGAAATTTAACGGTAGACTGGCTGACAATCAGACGCTCAGCTATTCCGGTATTGGGAAGACCTTCCACCATCAATATCAGGATTTCTTTTTCTCTATCGGTAAGATCATACGCAGGAGAGGAGGGTTCCTTGATATCCTGGATTAAAACCTGGGCCGCTTCAGGAGACAGACGGGACTGCCCGCTTACAGCGCCTTTTATGGCAGTTATCAGCTCACCGGCCGATACGTTTTTCAGTAAATAACTCATAGCGCCCGCCTTTAAAGCGCCTTCCACCATTTCTTTTTCCTTGAAACTGGTGAGTGCAATAATATGTATATCGGGCCAGCGCTGATGAATTGTCGCAGTTGCGGTCACTCCATCCATAACAGGCATTAACAGGTCCATTAATACGACATCAGGCTGGTGTTTTTCACACATCTTTATTGCTTCTTCACCGTTCCCCGCTTCGCCGACCAGGTCCATGTCATCGTAAGACAACAGGACAGCTCCAAGTCCGCTGCGCACAACAGCATGATCGTCCACCAGTAATATACGAATAGGTGCTGACTCGCCCATCGGTATCCCTCCTGCTGGCTTTTTTTACATATTAACTCTATATTATACGGCTTCTAATGTAAACTGCCATGCCTGTTCCAAAGACCAGGTAATAACCCACCTATCGTCCAAGCAATATTCCACCCGGATGCAGGGTGAACCATGCATCATATTTTTCTAGACTATTGTTGTTAATAGAAATAAGGACGGTGCGGATGTGTATCTTATGGTCAATCGTCCTCCATTTAAACGGGCCTGCTTTTTTAGTAAACATTCCTTGTATCAGGGCTCTAATTCAGTCCCTATCAATATTGCCTGTATTACGATAAAATCAAAGAGCTTAAATTTATAAAATCGGCGGGAACCGCTTATCACAGACCGCTGACGATAAACCGGAACAAAAAAGGAGAATGCTATGGAAACAAAAAAAATGCTTTCCCTGGTAGTCATAATCGGTCTACTCGTAATCATGGCTGCAGGTTGTTCGCTGGTAGGGTCCGGCCCTATTGTAGAAAAAAAGTACTCTTTTAAGGACTTCAGCGAAATAGAGATATCTCATTATTTCGAATATGATATCACCCCGTCCAATAATTTCAGTCTGGCCGTTTCAACCCATGAAAACCTGATTGAAAGCCTGGATATTTCCCTATCCGGGCCTATCTTAAAAATCGGGTTCAAACCGGGTAATATCGCCAATGCCGATGCAAAAGCCGTAATTACTTTACCCGAACTGGAAAGACTGAAGGTATCCGGGGCATCCAAAGGAAAAGCCGCCGGTTTTTCATCAGAGGACAACTTTAAATTGGAGGTATCCGGTGCCAGCCAGGCGGAAATGGAGATTGAAGCAGGAGATACGGAAATCGAAATATCGGGAGCCAGTAAAGTAAGGGGTACTTTGAAAGCCGATGATATGCTCATTAAGGTTTCCGGGGCCAGCAATTTCCGGATGGATGGTTCAGGAGGTCGTACCAGAATCGATGCCTCCGGGGCCAGCAGCGTTGATATTCCTGACTTGGTACTCGGGGATGTATCGATTAAGCTCAGCGGCGCGAGTAACGCCGCTGTCAATACCCAAGGCATCATGGATGTTGACCTATCCGGGGCCTCTACCCTGGATTATTATGGTAATCCCAGACTGGGTAAAATAGACATCTCAGGCGCTTCAAATTTACATCAAAAATAGAAGGCATCCATACGTAAAGGAGAGCAAAAATGGAAACGAAAACTGAAAAAGACAGTACGGTCAGCCAGGAACGCAGTATAAAAGAATTATCACCCAGAGTCGCGGGGCTGCTCTGTTATGTAGCCGGGTGGATCAGCGGCATCATTTTCCTGGTGCTTGAACAGAAAAACCGTTTTGTTCGCTTCCATGCCCTGCAATCAATCATCGTATTCGGGATATTGACCTTGGCCAACATCGTCTTCGGAAGCATTCCATGGGCAGGCACCGGTTTCTCCGTAATAATTGGTATCACCGCGTTCATTCTATGGATAATCCTGATGGTCAAGGCCAACAGCGGTGAGATGTTCAAATTACCCTGGGCCGGCAACCTGGCCGAACGCCTGGCGAATGAATCAATACCGCCGTCTACACGGCCACCGGCCCAACATCCGCCTGCCAACCAACCACCGTCTGCACAGCCTTCATCCGCACAGCCGCCATCATCCCGGCCGCCATCGACACAACCGCTCTCGAATACCGTTACTCCGGAGCCGCCTCCATCCGCCAGGACTGAAGAAATGCACAGCAGCCCACCGCCTGAATACATAAGGCCGGCAGCCAGGCCGGTCTACCAGGATGATACATTTATAGACAAATACTATTCCACCAGCCAGAGAAACGCCAGGATGGCGGGCTCCGCCTTCGCTATTGCCTGGGGAGTTGTGTTATTGATCTTCTTCAACTTCTATAACCAGTATATCGCCTGGTACGAACCGGTACATTCAGGCGGGTCAACACAATGGCAGATGCATACACTGGTAACATCCGATTTCGCTATATGGCTGCCTGTGGTTACCGCTACACTGGTAATCTCTATTATCGGCCATGCCGTGGCTATCACTTTTGATAGATACGCCCTGCGCCAGACTATCCGCACCATCCTGGATGCGCTTAGCGCCGTCAGCGTAATTACACTGCTTGTCATCTTCCCGTTCGATTTCAGCGTCCTGCCAAGCACGGCTGCGGCTGATGGGACCACCTTCGGACTGACTATTGCCCTGATCTGTATTGCCGTAATCTGCGGTATAAGCGCTCTGGTTAACCTGGTCCAGTTGATAATCCACTCGGTAAAAGGGGAGTATTAGGTCCCGTCATACGGACCGCTTCATTAGGGAGGTTGATATGTCAGCAAGATGGAATAATGCCGGTAGCAGTCCCGATAAGGGAAATGAAGACTGGAAAACCGCCGGAGAAGGCAGCTACCAGAACCGGAGGACGCATAAATTTTATGACGATCCCTTGAGAGGGCTTTTCTGGGGATTGCTTCTCATCCTTATCGGAGTCCTTTTCTTTATTAATCAGCAAGGCGATATTGTCTGGGATGTGTTATGGAAATACCTCCTCATCGGTCTCGGGTCAATCTTCATTATCGACGGTATAGCCCGCTCCTTACATCCGGCCTACCGCGCAGGCGGCCTGGGTAAATTTGTTCCGGGAATTATTCTGGTCCTAGTCGGCGTGGCTTTCCTTTTCAACTTCAGCCAGTTTTGGCCGGTTATCCTGATAGCGGTAGGGGCCGTTATGCTGATCAGCATTCTGGTCAGACGTCGATAAGAATACCTTGCATTATTCCTGTGGGCCGGTCTTGCATTGCAGGTAACTCCAGGTATATAGTGATGGTAAAGCCCTTTCCGTAAAATAACTTCTTATCTCGCAAATAAAAGGGTCTCAGCCCGTTTAAAAGGTACCATAAGGAGAGATCCGGAGGAGACATGGATAAGTCTATTCGCATAATACCGGCCATATTGACTGATGATGCCGGTACCCTGAATAACATGCTCAAGCAGGCAGAATCTTTTACCGACTTTGTGCAGATAGATATCATGGATAGCAAGTTTGTGCCTTCCCGGAGTATTACCTGGGAACACATCGCCTCTATCAGTACCGGCCTTCATTGGGAAGTCCATCTGATGGTGGAACAACCTGAAAAGCAGATCGAGAACTACAAGAAAGCGGGAGCTCAAAAAGTGATCTTCCACTTTGAAGCCACCTCTACCCCCGATTATGTGATCACCCTGGCCCGCCAGTTGGGCCTGTCCGTTGGGCTGGCGGTCAACCCTGAAACAGCGTTTTCGAAAATTCTGCCCCTGACGAGCAAAGTGGACAGCATTCTTTTCATGTCGGTCCACCCCGGATTTTATGGCGCCAGGTTCCTGCCCGAGGTGCTGGAAAAGGTTAAGAAGCTGCGTAAAGCCAGGCCTTTCATGGCCCTCAGCATCGACGGGGGAATCAAGGAAAACAACATTTTGAAAGTAGCCGGCAGCGGGGTAAACGAAATCTGTGTGGGCAGTGCGGTCTTTAGTCAGCCGGATCCCGCAGAAAGCTACCGCCGACTGGTCAAGCTGGTTAATACAAACACCCGCTAAACACGTCAGCTTCAACGCTTTCGCTTGATATGATCGAAATTCAAAATCTCACGGTAAGTATAGGCGATTTTTCCCTGAATAACCTGGACCTCACTATACGGGACAGGGAATATTTCGTTATCCTTGGGCCTTCAGGCGCCGGCAAGACCATTTTTCTTGAATGTCTGGCCGGACTGCATAAACTGAAAAAAGGCCGGGTACTGATAGATAACCGCGATATCACCACTCTGGCTCCCGAAGAAAGAGGGATAGGATATGTGCCGCAGGACTACGTTCTTTTTCCTTTCCTCGATGTTCGTGAAAATATCCTCTTCGGACTTAAAAGAGGAAAACACCGGAAAATTGACATGAACCAGCGTATGGTCATCCTGGCCGACCTGCTGGGTATTTCTCACCTGCTTGACAGGGACATCAATACTTTAAGCGGAGGAGAAAAACAGAGAGTGGCCCTGGCCCGCGCGCTGGCCCCCTCTCCGCGAATATTGCTGATGGATGAACCTTTCAGCAGCCTGGATGTACAGACAGCCAAATACCTGCGGACGGAATTAAGGCGTATCCACCGGGAACTGGGAGTAACCACGCTCCATATAACCCATAATCATACGGAGGCTGAGGAACTGGCAGACCGTATGGCCGTCATGTACCACGGCAGGATAGAGCAGGTAGGGAAGCCACAGGAAATTTTCTTTTTCCCTCAAACGGAAGCTGTCTCCAATTTTATCGGTTCCCTGAATATACTGGACTGCTGCTCCTGCCGCCAACTGGTCCCGGGGCTTATCGAGGTAGACTGCGATGGTATGCATATTATCCTGCCTCATGACGAGGGGGTAATGCAAAAAATCGCTATTTCTCCCCGTGACGTTTACGTTTCGGATATACTGCCGCCGGGACCTTCGGTAAACCGGTTTAAGGGAACCATATCAGCCGTCAATCATAATACCTCCATGGCCAGCATGGAGATCAGGGTAATGAACTCCACTATAAGAGCGGAAATGCCCGGCGAACTGGCCAGGGAAATGGACCTTGTCATCGGCAAAGACGTCTATATAATACTCAAACTCAGAAGACTGAAAGTGCTGGGAGGCAGGGTTGACAGTACGCCTGAACAATACGAGTGGTACTACAAAGAGATAATATAGTCCGTACAGGCCGCTTTATTCTCCGATTGATTGCGGGAACTTTTTTAGCTATAATAAATGGGCTGGCGTCGATGTCAGAAAACGTGGTGGGTATAGTGCAGTGGTCTAACACGCCAGGTTGTGGCCCTGGAAATCGAGGGTTCAAGTCCCTCTACCCACCCCAATTCCCCTCTTGATGATATTACCTGCATATCCCTGAATTTATCTGCGATTTTCACCCTAACTCATCTTCACCGGGTACTACCAGCACACTCACTCTCGGCTGCGACATTAGTATGACATCCGTCCATGACTTGGATTCATACTGCACTCCGGCCTTTTCAGCCGGAGTCCTTCCTTCAAGGCGTTCATGCGGCCTCAGGTAGTTGTAGTAGACTCTGAAACCATCCAGGAACCTGCCGGCGCTCTCTATCCTCTTCAGCCGTTCCAGGGTGCTGTTGCGTGTTTCCACGATGCTGCGCCACTGTTCTTTGAATTCAATATCGGCATTGTCAATGGAGGGACCGCTCCGGACCGGTCTTGTTCTAAATCCATAGGTGCCATCTGTATCTACCGGCCCGTTTTTCCACTCGCAGACAGAAATCCTCTCAGGCATACTTCCTGCTCTTTCCCGGGCTCTTTCCAGCAGGACACCGGTATCACCTGTGTCCCGGCCCGGCAAAAGGCCGCTAGATAGAAGATAGTATGTCTCTCTGTCAATGATATCCGTACATTGGCAATTACCGCGGCCCGTTTTTATAATAGATTCGCATATCACATAGTCAGTGCCTGCCCGCGGACGGTAATCCTTGAATTGACTGATTGCCTCATCCGTGTATTTTTTTATCCAGGCATAAACAGACTTGCAGGATAGTGTGTTGCTGTAACTGGCATTCAGTTTATCCCTGATGCTGTTTATACTTTGTCCTTGATAGTATTCTTCCAGCGCAATCGCGAGCTGGACAAAGGGGGTTTTCATCCGGAACAGGTAATCATTGGAGCTGAATCTGTGTCTGCAGTCCCTGCAAAAATAGTACTGGGTACCTTCCACAAGCCCGTGTTTACGGGTGCGGACCGATCCGCAGCGTTTACAGTATACCGGCGCCTTTTGGCCGCCTTCGCTGCCTGTTTGGTACTGTTGAAAAACCCGTACGCTCTGCTGCATTCTCTTCCTCCCCGTTCATTCTCTCCCTTCCGTGAATGATTATAAAGACCGGCACACATCAAGTAAACAACATTTTCGCTCTTTTGTCCTTGTGTGGAAAGATTCCATAGCCTAAAGTAAAATTATGATTGATACCAATATCGCCTGGCACAAGCTCAGTACCGAAGAAGTCATACAAAAACTGGACTCCTCATCTTCCGGTCTTTCCGCAGCAGAAGCCAGACACCGTCTGAATGAATACGGTACCAATGAGCTAACAGCCAAAAAGAAAACGCCTCTGATAATAGAGTTCTTCAAGCAGTTCATGAGTCCCCTCATCTATGTCCTGCTCATCGCGGTAATCATCTCTGCGGTGATGCAGCATTACCTGGATGCGGCTGTAATCATGGCCATCCTTTTTGCCAATGCCGTTATCGGTCTGATACAGGAAATAAGGGCCGAGCGGGCCATGGAAGCCCTCAAGGAAATGGCCGCACCCAAAGCCAAGGTCCGGCGTGACGACCGCATCGAATATCTGCCCACAAGAGAGGTAGTACCGGGCGATATAGTGTTATTTGAAATGGGCGACAAGGTCCCGGCGGATGTACGCTTGATCGAATCTTCCAATCTCAAGGTTAACGAGTCTTCTCTGACAGGTGAGTCCGTACCGGTGGACAAGCATACCGGGCAGGTAGCCGGAGAAACAGCCATAGCCGATAGAAAAAACCTTCTCTACATGAGCACGATTATCACCAGCGGACGGGCTGCCGGGATCGCGGTTAAAACCGGAATGGACACTGAATTAGGGAAAATAGCTACCGGTATCCAGGAAGCCAGGACGGAAGAGACGCCTTTACAGAAAAATATCGCCGGCCTCGGACGGTTCCTGGTGTTTTTATTCCTAGGTGTCTGCGCACTTCTGCTGATTATCGGTTTGATTAAAGGCCTGGGCTGGCTGGAGATGTTCATCCTGGCGGTGGCAGCGGCGGTGGCCGCCGTACCTGAAGGCCTCCCGGCTGTGGTAACGGTAGTCCTTGCCATCGGTATGCATGCCATGGCAGGCCGTAATGCTATTCTTCGTAAACTGGTGGCGGTTGAAACTCTTGGTTCGGCTACCGTTATCTGTTCTGATAAAACAGGTACACTGACGTTAAACCAGATGACCGTTCAACGTCTTTATGCCGACGATCACTTCATAGAAGTCACGGGGGAAGGTTATGAAACCGAAGGAAATTTTGAAATAGACGGCCGCACGGTTAATCCCGAAAACGATAGATCTCTTGATCTGCTTCTCAGGATAGCGACTCTGTGTAATGACTCATCTCTTACCCGTACAAACGGGCGTCACGGCATCATCGGTGATCCGACGGAAGGTGCTCTTGTGGTGGCAGCCGCTAAAGCCGGTCTGTATAAAGAAGCTCTTATCAAGAATTATCCGCGCCTGGCTGAGATATCATTCGAGAGTGAAAAGCAATATATGGCCACACTCCACCGCCGGGATAGTCGGCAGGTTATCTTTGTCAAAGGATCGGTTGAAAGGGTCCTGGGCTTCTGCCGCTTCAGGTTGATAAACGGACGGGAAGTACCTCTTGAAGAGAGTGACATCCGTGATATTATGGACGCAACAGCCGCCATGGCGGGAGAAGCACTGCGTGTAATCGCCACGGGTTATGTCAATATCTCCGGGAACCTGGATGGACTGGATGAGGACTATTTAACAGGGAATACGGTCTTCGCCGGCCTGGCCGGCATGGCCGATCCACCGCGTCCTGAGGCTATTGAGGCGGTAAAGTCCTGCCGGCAGGCCGGTATCAAGGTGATTATGATAACAGGTGACCACAAACTGACCGCAGAATCGATCGCGCGGCAAATTGACCTGCCGCCCGGTAAAACCGTCACCGGGTCCGAGCTCCAGAAAATAAGCGACGCCGATCTGGACATGGAAATCAATCATATTTCCGTGTTCGCGCGTATTGAACCCCTGCATAAACTCAGAATCGTCAACGCACTGAAAAGCCAGGGCCACGTGGTGGCGATGACAGGCGACGGCGTAAACGACGCACCGGCTTTAAAGGCAGCGGATATCGGTATCTCAATGGGTATTACCGGGACCGATGTAGCCAAAGAGGCCAGTACCATGGTGCTGACTGATGACAATTTCGCCTCCGTGGTGTCCGCGGTAGATGAAGGCCGGGCTATCTTTAACCGCCTGCGTAATGTCCTCTTTTACCTGATGAATACCAATATAGCCGAATTGCTGGCCCTTATTGCCTCTATCGGCTTTATCGGCAAAGCCCCGCTGCTGGCGGTCCAGATCCTCTGGGTCAACCTTATAACCGAGACCGCCGGGGCTATTCCACTGGGAATGGAACCCAAATTCGGGAATGAGTTGAAGCAACCCCCGCGCGATCCCCGTGTAGGCATCCTCTTCCCCGGTCTTCTGGCCCATACCGCCGTTGTGGCCATCATTATGGCTGCCGGTATTGTGGGAATCTTTCTATGGGCGGAAACCCGCATGTCACTGGCTGAAGCCCAGACCCTCGCCTTCTGTTCGCTGGTAGCCTTTCGCTGGTTTATCGCCTTCAGCGCCCGTTCGGATGAGCATACGGTTTTCAAAGTGGGAGTATTTCGCAATCGCTGGCTGGTGCTGATTATCTGCTGCTCTATACTGCTTCAGATGGCCGTGGTCTATGTCCCTTTCTTGCAGAGGGCTTTCGGTACAGTCCCCATGACCCTCGAACGATGGGGAATAGCCCTGGCGGCAGGACTGGCCCTGTTTATCATCGAAGAAGTCCGAAAAGTCATTTTCCCCGCATTATACAGCTCCGGAAAATGGAAACCCCGGAGGAAAAAGACCTCCTGAACTACCCCGAAATGTCCTGGCAGCCCGGCCCCGTATCGTTAATGTAGCCCTGGCAGCTCTGTTTCTGCCGGCTATGGTTGCACAAAAGACGCATCTTACGATCCGTGGTAAAAGATATCATGCATGGAAAATCAGGATACCCACGGAGACCTAAAAACAAATTTTGGACTTTTTTACAGTTAAGCCAAATGATTTAGGGAGCCGCCTCTTGATGAAATCCCAAAAGGATGAATTTTCAGGGATTCTTTTTCATGAATGCGAGTTAATTGAACCGGCTCTATCAGGAGGCGACAGATGTGGCAATTTCAATGATCTTGATGCCAGCGGTGCCATCTCCGAAAGGATTATGCCAGGGGGTCTTTTTATTTAACATTGCAGCAGCGTATTCCAGAATTTTATCCTGTGCCGTCCCTGCCAGCATATTGGCTCCGGTTTCGACAGTCTCAGGCCTTTCAGTGTTGTCCCGGAGCGTAACACAGGGGACTCCCAGGAT
>JAFGOB010000040.1 GCA_016926695.1 Dehalococcoidales bacterium
AAACATATTTAATCGCCGGAATAATAAACAGCTTTGTCCTCCCGGCTGGCAGCGGCACCTTAACAACTGAATAGCAGCTTGCGGGTAAGGGAATAATATCCGTAGAGATTCCCGCGTCGTCCCCTTCAGGGAAAAAAGAAGCATCGGGGGCTCCTCTGTATGGTCTATAAAAACGCACCAGGCCCGGATACCCGTGAAGAGAAAGCAGCACCTGTTTATATAAAACGTCTCAACTTTATGCGGATAGCGAAGCCTGGTTGAGCCAATCCATTTATAATGCAATAATCAAGTTCGTTATATATAGTTGCCGGACCGGCTTTCCGTGGCTGTATACCGATAGAGATTCCGACGCTCGCCCTGCGGACTCGCTCGGAATGACAGTACGGATTTTCTATCGCGAGGCAAAGCGGATAAAGCCTGACGTTTTTCTATAGTAAAGATACTCTCCGTCTTCCTGTCTACCAGTACTGGATATCAGCATTGGGATAGACCGCTACCCTGGCAAAGTCACGGTGTTCGCTCTTCAGTAAATTCACGACATCATCCCACTTTGGAAACATCCAGACCTTTTCCGGCTGGGCAAAATAGCCCGGAATGGTCAGGTCCGGGTACTCGTTATACACAATCAAATGCCTAACGCCGGGTCCCAGATTGCGCTTTTTTTGCGTGACGCTTTTGGAATTTATTCCCCATGGGCTTGCCAGGTAATGAGTAACATGTCCCTGGGGGGCATTGCCTATCAGAACAATATCACCGCCCTCTTTTTTCAGTGATGGATAGGCAGGGTCCATGGCGCATTCAATTTCACCCACCTTGGAAAAATTGTTCACGATCACAATATCGTTTCCGGTCTTCAGCTCAGTCCTGTAGTTTTCTCTCGCATCCACCAGCGCCGCGGCATATTCTTCTTCAAGTCTGCCGGCATACAGCGCCGCCGTCTCGCCGTAACCGTTGATGACAGCGTCTATTTTCATGTCCAGCCCGACCATACGGGCTGTCTCCAGCATGTCCTGCCGCAGATGACTGTCTTCGAAGGTACCCAGTGAAACAGCACTTTCCGGGTGTTCCTTATTCAGCTTCATGCCTGTTTTATGAAAACCGGAGCATGTCTCAACATGGCATATCCCCGGAATTATGATTTTCGCTCCACCGCCGAACCCGGCGAATGAATGAGGCACAATGGACCCGATGCCTATTTTAAGATCACAGCTAAACACCTCGGCATTTATTTTGAGCGGTATACCGTGCGGGGAAGTACCGATCTCCCGGTAGTTGCCAAAGACGTTGTGGTTGTAAACCGGGAAACGGCGCAGTACGTCTTCACCCAGCTTATTGGCAAAATCAAACCGGTCAAGCGGGGCGTGAGTGCCGGTTGCCGCTATAAAGCGAATATTTTCATCCTTTATTCCGGCTTCGGCCAGCTCTTGCAGCACGAAGGGCACTATCCTGTAAGTCCTGGTCACACGCGTCATATCGTCGAAAATGATAACCGCCTCTTTTCTGTCCGCGGCTATCTTTCTTAGCGGTTCCATGCCGATCGGATCCCTGATTGCTCTGCCTATTTCGTCATCCGTCAGGGCCCGCCTGTCGAAACCACTCATATTGCACACGTCCACTTCCCAGGACTCCGGTAAAACCAGCTCCAGGTCCCGTGTTCCGTGCCAGGCCAGTTGAGGCAGCTTGATCAAATTAAAGGTCATCTTCTTGTTTTTCTCCTTTATACCGGCCTGTCTTTCTCAGCATATGCTCAATCCCCCGTCCTGCACCAGCGTCGCGCCTGTCATGTAGCTGGAAGCATCGGACGCCAGGAAAAGCAGCAGTCCCTTCATTTCACTTGGCGCCGCAGCCCTTCTCAACGGAATATTTGACGTGAAAACAGACATATCTATTTTCCCCGTGTCCTGTTTCGATTTGTATCCCATGCTCGACGGCAGTCCTGTAGGAAGGTGAAGTCCAGGAGCGATACAGTTGGCCCGTATGCCAAACTGGCCGAACTCGGCGGCGGCCTGTTTGGTCAGCCCCACCACGGCATGTTTGGCCGCGACATAGGCAGCCTGGGGCATTCCCTGGGGCGGCACTGCGATCAACCCGGCCACGGAGGCAATGGTAATGATCGATCCTTTGCGCTGTTTTTTCATGATGGCCAGCCCCTCTTTAAGACAGTAAAACACACCGTTCAGATCGATATCTATCACCCTCTGCCAGTCATCCAGCTCTATTTCATCGATCAACACCACCGGCGGCGCTACCCCCGCACTGGTAACCAGGATATCCACCCGGCCGAATTTATCCATCACAGCTTCAAACATCTGCCGGACCTGTGTATACTTCGAAACATCGGTCTGTACCGCCAGCGTCACATTTCCATATTTTTTCAACCCGGCGCAGGTCTCATCGATACGCTCCCGCACTATATCCACACAGGCCACAGCGGCGCCGTATTCGGCCAGTACTGCGCAAAACTCACGTCCCAGTCCGCTGCCTCCGCCGGTAACAACAGCCGTCTTTCCTTCCAGGTTAAACATACCTCCAGGCATCTTTATCTCCTTTCCGACCATAACGATCTAAAACATGTTGTCGTCGCTCATCAAATCGATCAGCGACTGTTTCCTGTTCATCACAGGCAGCAGAAGGTGAGAGCGGTATTCCCTGTTCCGGTATATCTTGTGCAGCGTCGTCCGGCTGCTGCAAAGATGGGGGTGATAATGTATCTGCATCTCCGGGTCCCTGGGCGATTCCAGGCTCTGAATGGTCAGTTTGATCCTGTGCCCGGGCATGAAAACGTTGCAGATAATACCCAGGGATATTTCATATTCATAGATCTTGCCCGGAATAACCGCTTCCGTGCCGGTATGGGGATGGTACGGCGCTCCCGGTTTTGACTTCACCGGGTCTACTGCCCGGTGGGAGGCCTTTAAATAGCCCTTTGCCAGACCGGTCTCGGCCCCTCCGGGAGCTACATCGGCCAGGCTGACTATCCAGTTGTCGTCATCCTGGTCAAGGGAGGCATAAAAACGTATGGAACAGGGACCGATCACTTCCAGGCTCTCCGGCAGCGCAGGACTGACATATTGTACCGAGTCCCTTTTATTGGAGAGGTGCAGTGGCTGCTGTAGAAAGCAGTCCGGTTCCTCCTGGTACAGCTCAGGTGCGAACGAGAGGTTCTCCCATCGCCTGAGATAGCAGGGGGTAAATTCAGCCCCGGCTATCGGCCACACAGTTTCATTTCGGTACTGGTTCATACCCATAACAAACATCTTGATGGGTGATTCATCCATTATGCCGGTATCGTTTCCCTTAAGCCAGTGATCGTACCATCTCACCAGCAGATCCATGTCCTCTCTCCAGGGCCGTTCTTCCGGTCCCCTGGGTTTAACCAGGATCTTCTTGGGTGCGTCTATGCTGGTATACACTTCCCAGAATGCTCCGTTGTCATGGGCGGTCTTGCCCAATATCAGGGTCGGTGTTTTGATCAAACGGTAAAAGGGATAAAGAGACCTTTCCTGCCAGTACGGACCGTCCAGGGAATTTAACATAATATCAAAGAAAAACGGGTTTTTATAGGGATAATTTAAAAGATGAAACAGGTTGGGATAGCACTTTATATCGGGATTTTCCAGCAGTGCTTTGCGGCGTCTTTCCACTTCTTCGGGAGGTAAAGTCTTGATCATTTCAGATACGGGGTTTTTCGGGGCCCACCCGCTGGTCCCGTGACGTCCGTACCAGCATCCGTACAAAAACAGCGCCAGCACACCGCCGCTATATGAATCACGATAGTTGTCGGTTGAGATATGTCCCGGAGCGATGGCTTTCAGATGGGGAGGTTGCTGAGTGGCTACTTTCAGCTGTGAAATCCCGTAGTAGGAATAGCCTATCATGCCCACATTGCCGTTGCACCATGGTTGTCTGGCTATCCATTCCACCAGATCGTACCCATCCTGCGATTCCTGGGTGGTAAATCCCCCCCGGTATTCCCCTTCCGAAGACCCCGTTCCTCTCGCGTCCGCGATGATGTGAGCGTATCCGCGAGGTACTATTTCCGTGCTGTCCCCGGCCTCGATATTGCCATCCCAGACAGCGCTTTTGTAAAGAGGCTGAGGAGGAATAAGACACTCCTGAAGCTCCTTCCCATATCCCCCCAGAGCCAGCAAGGCCGGAAATTTCCCTTCTGCGTCGGGACGGAACACATTTACAGCCAGTTTTGTACCGTCCCTTACCTCGACAAAAACATCTTTTTCCCTTTTAATTCCCAGCAGGGGTTTGCTGATCATATCGCGCCACTTGTCAGTCATCTCTCCTCCTCATATAAATTCATATGTATTTACACTGCTGTCCAAGATAAATGAAAAAGTAGATTTTGGACGGGTTATACAGGTTTAAAATTTAGTTCTATAAAATTATTCCGATTTCT
>JAFGOB010000041.1 GCA_016926695.1 Dehalococcoidales bacterium
GAGAGATTAAAAGAGCATCTGGGTTAGGGATATAATATCGTCATTCCGGGAAGCAGTCAATGGTGTTCGTATAAAACAAAGAAGCACAGTTGTAAGCTGTGCTTCGTCCAATTTTTATTTTAGCGAATTCCGAAAAACCTTGACTGTTCTACGTGAAAACGCCCTCTTTATTCAATTCGTCAAATTCCTCTTTAGATATCTCCAGGAGCTTAGTGCAAACATATTCGGTATGTTCTCCCAGAACTGGAGATGTTCTCACTTGAGCCTTAGTCTTCGATAGCTTGTACGGAGGAGTTGGATGAGGAAATGTGCCCAGTTCCGGATTATCCAGGGATATAAGCCACTCTCTCGCTTTCAATTGAGGGTCAGATTCTAACAAATCACGTGCGTTCTGTACTACTCCCGCCGGGACACCAGCTGCCTGCATCATTTTCATGACATCTTCAGCGGTATGTTCCCCCGTCCACTTGCCTACCAGTTCTTCAAGCTCATCTTCATGCTCTTTTCTCGCATTCAAACTGGCGAATTTCGGTTCTTTTGTCCATGGTGGGTTTCCAATCACATCACAAAAAGACTTCCATTCCTCATCGGTAAAGACGGTAATCGCACACCACCTGTCATCACCGATACAAGGGAAAACGCCATGTGGGGAAGCATTGGGGATACGATTACCATCTCTGGTTTGTAAATGCCCATTGGCTTGCCAATCTAACAAGGGTGGAATAACTGAATGAGTGTCAGTCTCATCCATACTAACATCCAGGTACTGTCCCTTTCCTGTTCTGCGTTTGTAGTCCAGAGCTGCCATCATAGCGATAGCGTTAAACAGCGGATGCACAGCATCTGCATAAGGAACATCACTGGGATTTACTGCTCCCCTGTCAGGCCATCCGGCCAGAAAGATACGTCCGGAAAGAGCATTGGCAATTCCATCCACGCCGCCTTGTTGTCCATACGGTCCCGTCTGTCCATGTCCACTGCTGCTGAGATAAATTATGCCGGGATTTATCTGCTTCATTTGTTCGTAACCCAGACCCAGCTTATCCATTGCTCCCGGTCGATAGTTTTCTAAAACAATATCAGCCCAGCGTATAAGCTTTTCCGCGATAAATCGCGATCGAGGATGTTTCAAATTAAGGGCAATACTTAATTTTGAGTTATTATACCAGTCGGCCGGTATGCCACCAAACATCATCTCTCCCTGAGTAGATCGGGCAGCCATTCTCGCTGCGGGTGTCCGCGTCGCAGTTTGAATATGGACTACTTGTGCCCCATGGTTCGCCAGTTCCCTGGTAGATATGGGGCCGGCTATACCTGAACCAAAATCTAATACCTTTACTCCTTCCAGCGCCTGCTTGTTCATATCCTCAATACTTCCTTTATGTTTTGTTTAGATAACACCCGTTTTTTTCAACCCATCAATCTCCGCAGTGGATAAACCTAGTTCTTTCTCATAGATTTCATCGTTATGTTCACCAATAAGCGGAGCTGAACGCTTGACATAGTTCTCAGTTTCGTTACTTAAAAACATATGTCTTGGATAAGCAAGCGTAACATCCGATTTGGGGTGTTCTAATTTTTTGAAGAATTCTCTGGCGTTGTTTTGCGGGCTCTCAAGCACTTCGGCAGAATTAGATACAGGCCATGCCTGGTTCTCTGTTTTCCAAAATCTTTCCATTATTTCTTTCTTGGTATACTTCAAGAAGAGAGGGACAACCATTGCATCAAAGGTATCTAACGATACCTTTTCTTCACTATGAAACGGATTATCCAGTCCCGCTTCATCAAACCATTCCGACATGACCTGTTTTCCAGAAGGTAACATATTAGGGTCACCCCGCCAGAATATATCTCCATCCTTACATGACCATAACCATCTCTGTGGACGTACGCCAATAGCATGGCCCGAAACGGCGGTTCTCTTGACGAGTTTATCTTCAAAGAAATAAGTGACCAGGCAGTCTCTCATACGGCTCGCAGCACGCTCATGGAGAGAAACATCAACTTGCTGACCTTCGCCACTGATCTCACGGTAATAATGACTGATCAATGTCCCGAGAGCTGCGGCAACACCTGTTTCGAAATATACGGTATCAGGCGCTTCTTGAACAGGGGCTCGATCGGGGTATCCGGTATTTTCCAGTACTCCGCTCATAGCCTGAGCTACCAGATTACTTCCTTTGTATTGACTGTAGGGACCTTTCTGACCAAAAGGGGTAATCGATGTCATAACGATTCTTTTATTAATCTGGCTTAATGCTTCGTAACCCAGCCCAAGCATATCCATGTAACCAGGAGGAAATGATTCCAACACAAAATCAGCTTTTTCTACTAATTTTTTGAATAAGTCTTTACCCTGACTGGATCCCAGATTCAGAGTAATACCACGCTTATCAGTATGATAGCTCATCCAGTAAAGACTCTGTTCAGGATCTGGGACATTTTGCATGAATGGGGGGATTAATCGTGCCGCATCTCCTCCGGGTTTTTCCACTTTTATAACATCGACACCGAGCATGGCCAGAATCTTGCCACAAGCAAACCCCTTTTCGTCTGTTAGATCCAGCGCTCGAAAACCACTTAATAAACTATCAAGCATATTGCCTCCGACAACTTCGAATTCCCTTGTTTTAGCTGTCTGCCTTTACACATGTTTACCTTTCTTGGCTAATAACTCCTGAATAAATTTGTCAAGCAAGGATTTAACCTCGTCATCGAGAACTTCACGTGGAAGCTGACATACTGGGATACCTGACTCTTCAAACACTGGCTTGTTGAATGACGGCACACCCGGTATAAAACTTACTTCAATACGTCCATCACAATTAGCCATCTGTGCATCTCTTAGATAGAGTTTTGGATCCTGGAAGAAAAGTATCATGTGGTGCCCGGCTAAAGTCTTCATTGGGTTATCGTAAGTAATACGCCGCAGATAACTATCAACCGGATAAGAAAAATATGCCCAGGCGACAATAACGGCACCATATTTTTCCTCAATATAACTCTCGAACATAGGCGCATGATCTCCCGACCATGAAAGCCTCAACTGTTCATTCGGGCAGGCGGCTATATTCTTATCAACCCTGTATTTAACTTCATCATAGTATGCTTTAACAAGATCGCGCCCCTTCTCCGAACCACGGTGCCACATTGCCTGATACATGCCGCCCTGATCACGTACATTCACCGGACAAGGGGATGTCTCTGCAATCAGGTCACGTGCTTTCCCCCAGTAAGTCATCTGTTCATTTAACAGTTCCAGACTCCTTAACAATCTGGGAACAGTCAGTCTTTTATTAGTGCGGTCTTCTATGAATCTTACAAGTGTTTTTTCCTCTTCAACCCTGGCCGCCAATCTATTGGGTTCTATCATTTCATCCCAGTGCTCTTTCATCCTGTCCCACCACAGTGGTGGAGGTGGATGCGCCCATTCCGGCACTGGATCCAGACACCAATCCAAGGGGTAAAAATCACATTCACATTCGCGTGCCCAGTACTCCAGCACTTTCATTTCGATATCATTCTTCGTGCCCCCGATCAGGATTGCAGGTTTTGGATAACCTCCCCAGGGCGCGACATCTGGTTTTCTATCTATATAGGAAGCCATTGCCCGGGCAAACGGAGTTATCGGATAACCGTGTTCCGCAAGAACTTTATCGTAGTAAGGATTCATTTGTTTGGTACCAAGTATGGCGTGCCAGTAGTTGATACACATGACAGGGATATCCATAGCATTGAATCCTTCTTCCCAGTCATCACCATTGCAGATGGCAAAGGGTTCACCCTGCTCCACTCTCTTTCTGTTTTCTGCAAACCATTCTCTCTGGTGAGCTCGCACCATATTGGCGGACTCCAGCTGTTTTGTATTTTTAGCACCAGCCGTATCTTGAGTCATCGCATTATCTCCTTTTTGTATATTCTATAGCTTCAATGTAGCTAATTCTGCAAATGTCGTTGATTATCCAGGCTTTTAGCTATGCTACTAATTTCCCGATCCCTGCTTTTAATTGTTCAGGATCAGATATCAGGTA
>JAFGOB010000042.1 GCA_016926695.1 Dehalococcoidales bacterium
CCGTTGAAACCCGTTATCCTTGATACGGCGGAGACGGAATCTATGTTCGCTTTCGGTGGAGCATACCTCATGTACATGTTCACCCGCCCGCAGGTTATCGGGGAGTTCGTCTATGTACCGGGGATCAATTATTTCGATATCTTTAAATTGAATGAGAAATGATAGGAGCAGGCTCTATGAAACATTGCGTTCTCGTGTTCGTCATTTTCGGTATAGTGGCGGTCCTGTTGTCAGGCTGTGTTGGCGCTGATGCCGGACCGGGATCTACCTTCACCGGTGAAACTTGCGTCCCGGCGGGGTACACGTACATCGATTACACCGATGATTCCGGTTCCGCTCCGCAAGACGGGATTTTCCGTATCGACCGGGTCATCTGGGGTCCGCTTTCCATCTACATCTCCGGTTCCGCCGAGGGATTGCCGGACAGTACCAGGTTGTCCGTACAACTCTACCGTAACGGAGAAGAACTCGACTGGTTGAGTTCGCCCCGTCAGGATGAACTATCTGTTCAGGACGGAAAATGGGAAATCGAGATCAAAGCCGGATATGAAGAAATACCGGGTGAATTACCCGTTCCGGATGAAACCTACACATTGCAAATACAGCGGGTATTTGAATCCTCGGTGACCGCTGAACTAGCCATCTTCCCGCCGGGGAGTCAGTTCGTACAGTACGAGTCTGGCGCCGGAAATAGCACGGATAGTCTGGATGGTTCCTCTTGGAGGCTGGTTTCGCTGGCCGGAGATGAACTGTTGGAAGACACTGAGATAACCCTTGATTTCGAGCGGGACCGGCTTTCCGGTCGGAGCGGCTGCAACTACTACGGCGGAAGCTACACAACGACCGACGCAGGCCTGTTCTCCCTGTACGATGCGACCATTACGCTGCTCGGCTGCCCGCAGCCTATCCTTGACCAGGAACAAGCCTACCTCAACTTCTTGGTCAATGCTGTCTGTTACCGGATCGAGGGAAACCAATTGGAATTTTATGATGTCTTTTCCAAGAAACTGACACTGGTATTCGAAAAAATCCTTTAAAATAATGTTTTCCAGTCAGGAGTGAATCATATGTATCTGACAGGTTGGGTATCAGGCCACAGCACAGCAGATCGCAACTGTATAGAAAATATGTCCTAGGGAGGAACTAGATGGCATCACATACTACATTAAGGTCTATAGCATTTCTTGTCGTAGGCATCATTGTCGGCGCTGTTTCTATGTGGGGATACGGTACGGCTCAGGGGATAGAACCACATGTGATAGAAGGATACTCGTCAGGTACTAATTATGATGGTACGGCCATTGGTATATCACAGGAAGTTGGCGGAGGCGGTACAGGATTTAGTATTGCCGGAGTGTTGTGGAGAGAGTTCGGCGGTCCGTGGCATGACTACGGAACTCCTCCAAGTTTGGAGTGGCCCAGCTACGGGCAACATATCCGAATGGGCGTTATTGACTATGAGCCAAGTGAAATCGCCCCTGGCAGTTCGGCAGTGGTTTGGCTCGAAGTAATCGATACTGATTACATGACCAAGGAATAATCGACCATGTATCTTTGTATCGGACGAATCCGCGGATTGAAAGGATAAAGCATGAGAAAAATATGGCAGGTGCTGCTCGTCTTTCCGATAATCGTTGCTATATTTCTGACCGGTTGCTCTGACGAGAAGATCCAATCAACCCGGCAAGTCCCACACCACCTAAACGCGCTGACTCTCACGGACCTATGGGATGCCGTGGTCTCTGCAACCGATATACAGGATGCCACTGCTGAACTCAGTAGATTTAACCTCCGGGCGGACGCTGGCGGCAATATCCAGTCCATTTACTTCACATTCTCAGGGATTAACCGGGGAGGCAAACCTTGTCTGTACTTTGCCAACCTTGGTAGCAATGACAGGATTGATATCATCCAGTATGAAACAGACTCTCTATCCCATGTCAGGGACCGCCACCCCATGGAGATATTCGAGGAGATAGATCGAATTAGCCTGGATTCCGTTAAACGAGGCAGCGAAGGTTTAACCATACGAATCCATTCTACGTGGGGAGATATCGGTTTCAGTTCTAAATATGGCGATATATATGAGGTCGACAACGGATATCTAAGACCTCTTCGAGAACTCCACTACCATACCAATTCTCCCGTCTGCCAGATAGTGTTTTTCGAGATGACGGAGGCAGCCGTTTCGGGGCAACAAACGTCGGTGGTTTATGTGACAGGTCCGGTACCTGTTACAAGCAGGAACTCACAAACCTGGTTCCTCAGCGAGGACGTCAACCGGGCGAATAGTATGGAGTATCTTGCAGAATGATTGCGGAGAGACCGTGACCTTCCTGCTAAAGCTCAAGCATTATTCCAATGACCACCATCTCATCCGATTTGTGAAATTTGCTCTCGTGGGAGCCAGCGGAGTCGGTGTTGACGAAGGGGTGGCAGCATTCCTACTGTACATTGTAAAACTAAGCCCGTTCGAACTCGTATCCACGTTGAGCGCCGGCGTGGCCATATTCACCAACTTCGTACTCAACGATCTTTTTACATTCCGAGACCGGCGTTCACAAGGGATGCAAGGTTGGTTGAAACGGCTGGGTCTGTTCTATTTGATCTGTCTTGCTGGAGTTGGGATTAAGGTGCTGATAGTGTATCTGGCTAATTCTAAACTCGGTTTACCCGAACTTGTCGCGAACCTTTTCGGTATTGCCGTAGCCACATTTTGGAACTACTTCATCAACAAGCGGATAACCTGGCGATTCACCAGAAGAGAAAATATAGCAAATTAAGCTTGATTTCTCAATACAGAATATCTGGGTGGTCTCCAGCTCACCATTGAGATAGATCAAGACAACTGCCAAGTCCCGTTGCTTCATGCGGCTGAGGTATTTCCTGTGGTACGCTCGCTTCCGGTGAAGCCGTACAGTTTCTACGGGGATCACCCGGACCATCCTTCCCTCCGGTAGCCAAAATCGCTTCCAACATACCGGATTTCTATTTGCCAGGTGGTTCCCTTTTTGAGTGCCGTTTTTCGGTCTAGTAGTCCGCCAAATTCATCTACTTAACGCGAAGCTGCAAGATATTCATCCGTCATTCTAACCAACTCGTCGGTAGACCGCTCCCCTAACCATAGAGTCCATTGTCTGGTACTTTCCGAGTAAGTCATAACAGAGTTAGTAAAATCCTCATGAAAAGGGAACAACACTGCGGATATTATCAACTTGCCTTCCATAAAATCGGGATCATCAACTATACGATACGGTTCTTTGAATTCTATTTCCAGGCATTTCAGGTTTTGTCTTTTCCAGTCGATGGCTGAGGAGTCGGGAGGATAAGACTGGCAAAATCCATGGGCTTCATTGACGGCCTTGACCGCTTCAATAGAAAGCTCATTGAAAAGGCTGTTCTCTTCTTCCACATGGATATCTTTTCCCTCGTACCAGATGATAATAGAATCGGCCTCCGGCATGTCAGCCGGGATCGGTACAGAAGAGTCACAGGACACTATCCCAATCACCAGAAGCAAACTTAGCAGTATGAGATACGCGATTCTCTTCATTTTGGTTCTCCCATTATCACCTTTACGGATATAAATTACCTGAAATATAACCTATTTTAAGGCTTCAATCCAGCCGGTGAAGTTATCAAGAACATCGCCATTGGCGGCTCGGCAGGTCCCGGTAAATTCATATACCGGAACGACATATTCCTGTGAAACCTCTAACGTTTCCATCCAGTAAACCAAGGAAACATGGTCAATCGTTATTTCGGCGTACCGGGAAGGAATCCAAGAAACTAATAAACGACACCCTAATATAGCCTCGTCCTGGTACCCTTAATCTTTACTAGAAATCGTTTGATTACAGGTATCTATGAAATTATGGAGAATCTGTTGTTGACAATGCAAAACTTGAGAGAATGCTAGAACAAAGCTATATCGAAAGAAATAGCAACGATGGCCTAATACTAATTAACCATTTGTTTTCAACGTTAATTCTTTCGGATATTGCGTTTTGATATTAAGAATTGCGCAATTCCAATACCGATAATAATTACGCCAAGCACCAAAATCCCCAATCCTCGAGGAAACTGAGTTGTTATACCCAATATTCCGACACCCAATCCCATAAATATTTGAATGATAGCTAATTTCCTCATACAATCTCCAGAAAATGCAAAATGAGTAATATAAGGGGAGAGGACTGGGCCTCCCCCCTTTCTCGTCAACCATGATTTTACAATCTAGAGATCATTCCGTCCAATACTCGAATTCGGTGTCACACATCCCATCATATGGCAAAGATCCTGAAAAATTGCACGCTCCATTGACTGTACCATTACCATAAGCGTAACTAAAAACGTTGATTTCATGCTCGGATCCACCCTGATAGTACTCAAATTGTCCTTCCGCATATGTCGCATGATACGATGCAGGCGGAGTAGGCCCATTGTCTGAATAGTATCCTGAGACGTGCACCCAGAATGGCCAATATCTTTCCCATTTTCCCCCTTGATCAGGAATTCCAGTGACATAGGAACCATCCCAAGTAAATTCTTGCCAGGCTTCTTCCTGAGTCAAACGGCCGAACAAGGGATCATCGGTCCAAGCTTTCGCATGAGCCTCTGAAGTAAAGTCTTTAGTATCCCTATCTTTGCTCGTATCCGGCATTGACTTATTTTGACCATCAAGCGGAAGCTCTTCTCCTCCCATATTCTGATGTTCATCACCGGCAGGAATCACATCTTTAAGCTGACCGATACTAGGTATTCCCCCGTCATATGTTAAAGACATCCGCTTTCCTAGTACGTTGCCCACCTCGATTGGCTTGCATTTGATACAACTGAGTACTATCGGGGCGATTTCTTTTTCTTCGAATATTACGCTAACCCAAAAGACTTCTTTTTCATCATCAACAAGGTAACGCCAACATATTTGTATACCATTAGAAATATCGACGTGAGAATAGTCGCCCATACTCCAATGAAGATCACTAACAGAAGCCTGTAATATCATTTCGTAGGGCACTTTTTCCAGAACTACTGGAGCTACTTCTTTGAGAAATTCAATAAACGTGATATCTTTACCCCAAAGATCCGTGACCATTTTCTGCTGTTCGGGATTTAGGGTTAAACACTGTTGACCGGTATCAACGGTTTCATCCGCAAAGGCATTAGATGGGAACAAAGTCAGACTCGAAATAATCATGATAGACAGCAACACAAACGTAATTGTTTTTTGCTTTAAAGTCTTCATATGATGCCTCCTTTTTTACTCTGTATACTATTTGGTATCCCGTAGTTACTTGACCCATCTACGTCTCTTTCTATATTCACCTCCTTAAAAAATTTTTGTGTTAGGCTAATACATATAGTGTAGTTATGTAGATACTTAATTTTGTATGATGAAAATGAACTCTACATGAAAGCGAGATGAAATATTAAAATCATTTCCACACCATGCAAAATGGTATTTCCTAGCTAAAATCCCCTTACACTATTGACAATATGGTTTCTATAGTTATACGCTCTGTTTGTAGCCCTGAGAGCTAGACCGGTGAAGACCGTCTCTCAGGGCTTCCTTCATTGGGAAAGCTCTTTAGGAGCTGCGTAAAAAGGGGTCGGCGATCCGGACCGGGGAGGTTCGAAGCTGACCCCTTCTCCTTTCACGGACCGGATCGCCTCCCTGAAATGATGAGCAAGGAGGTATCCACATGGGCAAGTACGCAAGCTGGGCCGAGTTCGAGAAGGAAGTCCCCGTCACCTACCAGGAAAAGGCAACGCCTGAATCCTACCGCACCGGTATGAACGGTATCGCCCCCAACGGGATGCGGGTCAAGGAAGGCCGCGTCAACCACTACAAGGACGGCGTCGACGGCAAGGGCGAAGATGTGGTCAGAGGCTACAAGCGCGCCATGTTCGAATAAAGCCCCAATCGGTGCCTCCAGAAGCCTGCCGCCGCGTTGACGGCAGGCATTCTCTCCCCGGCATCGTATCCATGACGCACTTCAGTAAGGAGGAAAGATGTTCACAGGACAACAGGTAACCGGGCCGGTAGCTCCCGGACAGTACAATCCCGCCCAGGTCAGCGGCCCCTCGGCTTATTACCCGGCCCAGACAGACCAAATGTCGGGAATGTTTTCAGCCATGATGCCCATGATCATGATGGTTATGATGATGGCCATGATCATGCCGATGATGAAGGGTGTCACGGCGTCGGCCAATAACTAACAGCAACTCCAATAATCGAGGAGGAAGAATATGTTCACAACGCAGCAGTTCGCCGGACAGCAGATCAGGCCGCAGCAATACCAGTACGGCACGGTGGCCGGTTACTACCCGACGCAGACAGACCAGATGACCAGCATGTTTTCGGCCATGATGCCGATGATCATGATGGTCATGATGATGGGAATCATGATGCCGATGATGAAAGGCGTCACCGGCTCCAGTAAAGCCTGAGAGGAGGTAACGGAAGGATATGGAAAAGAAAATCGTTCCGCAGCAGTATGCGGGCACACGACCTCCCAAGGGATGGGTGCCTCCGCTTGGACAATGGCTGACCCTGCTCGGCGCTTATGACAACGACTCCGGCTACTGGGTCGGTCTGCCGCTCCAGGTACTTTCCGAGCAGCTCGTTCTCGCCGAAAAGCAGCACGCCCTGGACCGGATTGACCCGAGAAATGGCCAGGTATCAATCACCGTACCCATCGGCACGGCGGTCGGCGCTTCCGTAACCGGTGAAATCGAGGTTCCCTCGGGTGAGATATGGTACCTCAGGGGCCATGAGATCAAAGTCCATCAACAGGCCGCTATCAGTGACGGAGACCTGATCTGCAACTTCAGGGTATCCAGGTTCCCGGCCACCGATGAGGTCGCCAAGCTCTATTACAGTACCCGGGACCGCCTCATCGCCACTGGGGAGAATATCAACGACGGCGACGTCTACGACCACAACAAGGTTTTGGTGGGAAATGTCTATGACGGATCAGAAGTAGAGGCGGTCTATCGTGAGGACATCAGGGACTTCGCCAATCCGGACGAACTCGGCACCGCCTTGCGCCTTGTCGGCGGCGACAAATTGACCCTGGTGGCAACCGGGGAGACAGCCGCCCTCGCCGGCGGCGCGGTCACCGTCGATCTCACCGTCTGGGGACTCCGGGGCAAGCGGCTGGTCTCGTAGGGTGCTGACATGCCGGCTGCATTCGTACCGCCGGGCTGTCGCGCCGTCCTCATCGGGCAGGCCGTTGATATAGAGGACCTGGGGGCCTTTGCACCGCTTGAGGAAAGCTCCGCCGAAGGCACCCCGGTCCTCATGAAACTCACCTTTTCAGCGATACCGTCCGGTGAGACGCTGGCAGACCTGGAGCAAGCCTGCCGCGATGCTGGTGTCGAGGCATCCCCCGGTTGCGAATATTTCGTCTATGCCGATGAGGCTGAGAGCAGCGTCTACCTCGTGTGGCAGAAAGGCCTCGCCTGGCTCCCCATCATCATCGGGCTCGTCGCCACGGTAGTGCTGCCGCCGCTGCTCGGCGCCGGGATCTGGCTCATCCTGCCCGATTCGTTCAAGAGCCTGATCTCCAACCTCATCAACCTCAGCATGATGGTGATGATGATGTGGCTCGTTATGAGCTTCATGAAACCACTCCTCGCACAAGACCGTGAAAAGCCGAAAGCGTTAAAGGAGTCCTCAGGTTGAACTACCAGCCACAGCAATACGGTTATTACCCGACCGGCTACGAGCCGCAGTTCTGGCAGGTCCTCATCGGTGGCATCATCGATGTCGTCATGCTGATCGCCCTTGGAGCCTGGGCGCTGTCTCTTGTCAGGAAAGCGATTAAGGGAGAGGAGGTCGACCTGAAATGACAGCTCTAAACGTCATGTCCGGAGACCTGGGTGACATCTTCTGGGACCTCGCGCCGTGGA